>NZ_CDRTEH010000003.1:0-268064 GCF_977054825.1 Agathobacter sp. | reverse complement strand
CACCTCATCACTCTTCACCAGCGCCAGACAGATTTTTATAAAAAAACCAGTTTCTACTTTATCTCATCGTAAGCCAATAAAAAATTATAAATGTTGAAAACGATTGGGAACAGCGTAAGTTGGGAGATGTCATTGATGATATGTATAATGGGCAGACTCCGTCAAGAAATAAGAGTGAGTATTGGAATGGGACTATAAAATGGTTATCTAGTGGAGAGTTAAATCGTGGAACTGTATATGACAGTATAGAAATGATAACGGAAGAAGGACAGAAAGCAGCTAATTTGAAAATTGTTCCTAAGGGTACTTTTGTAATGGCTATTACAGGTCTTGAGGCGGCTGGAACACGAGGAAACTGTGCGTTATTGGGATTTGATACAACACTCAATCAGTCTTGCATGGCATTGTTTCCAAAGCAAGAAATGCTTACTTCAGAATTTTTATTTCAATGGTATAGGAAAGTTGGCGAAGAGTATGGAATCAATTACACTCAGGGAACTAAACAGCAAAGTTATAATGCTGAATTGATAAAAATACTGCCGATTTCATTACCTTCGGTGGGTGAGCAGAGGAAAATATTCTCTTATTTGAGCCACCTCGACCACCTCATTACTCTTCACCAGCGCCAGCACAAATTACATCGGAACACGCTTTTATAAACTGTTTTTTATCGTAAGTAACATAGTATCTATACAATGGTTAACATAAATTTGACAATGAACCGAACATAAACCAACCTCAAACAAAGCAAGCCTAATTATGTTTACATCAGCGTAAGCAGTACTAATAAAGGAGGTAGCGTATGCTAGAGGATATGAGCAAGGATGCATTATTTTACAACTATTACGCACAGTGGATAGAAGTGTATAAGAAAGATGCAATTCGTGAAGCCACTATGGCGAAGTACAGGATGACTCAAAAGTGGGTGGAGAAGCTGGCTCCGGAGCTTAGGGTTTGTGAGCTGACAAGGACCGCGTATCAGAAGATACTAAATGATTACGCAAAGGAGCATGAGAGACAGACAACACTTGACTTCCATCATCAGCTAAAGGGTGCGGTAATGGACGCTGTGGATGAGGGGCTGATAGAGCGTGATCCGACCAGAAAGGCTATCATCAAGGGGAAGACACCACGTGAGAAAAAGATTAAATATCTCAATCAGTTTGAACTGCATACGTTGATAGCTGATTTGGATATAAAGGAAGAGCCGAACTGGGATTGGTTTATTTTGCTTGTGGCAAAGACAGGGATGCGTTTTTCAGAGGCTCTTGCCATAACACCGAAGGATTTTGATTTTGGAAGACAAACTCTTTCTATAAGTAAGACTTGGGATTATAAGGGTAAAGGCGGTTTTCTGCCGACGAAGAATAAGTCATCTGTGAGAAAGATTCAGATTGACTGGCAGATAGTAGTAAAGTTTTCTGAGCTGGTAAAAGGGTTGCCGGAGGACGAGCCCATATTTGTAGGAGAGGAAAAGATTTATAATTCAACCGTCAATGACGCTCTCACCAGACACTGTAAGGCCTGTGGGATATCGGAGATTTCCATTCACGGACTTAGACACACGCATGCGTCTTTGCTTTTGTTTGCCGGTGTTTCTATAGCCAGTGTGGCGCGCAGATTGGGGCATGCAAGTATGACAACAACGCAGAAGACATATCTGCATATCATTCAGGAGCTGGAAAATAAGGATGTGGATCTGGTAATGAGGACTTTGTCAGGACTGTAATGTAGCTTTTTAAACAATATGCTTACGCTGATTTTGATATAAGTAATTTTGTGGTATTTTATGCCTATATTTGCTATAATAAATATAGTTAGTGTTTTGGTTTTGAAGAAGGAGAAATTATCATGCCGGAGTTGGAATCGTTAATAGAGCAGAAATTGATTGAGCAGTTGATATATGGGGATTCGCAGTGGACGTACAGACCCGATTTAAAGACAGAAGCGGATTTATGGAACAATTTTAAATATATTTTAGAGCAGAACAATAAGGACAGGCTGGATGGTGAGCCACTCTCTGATTCGGAGTTTGAGCAGGTAAAGAATCAGTTGCAGTTTTCAACATTTTATAAGGCAGGGGAGTGGCTGGTAGGCGAAAACGGCAAGGTCATGGTGCATGTACAGCGTGATACTAAGAAGCTTCATCTGGTTGTGATGAATCATGAGCATATTGCAGGCGGCAGCAGTGTGTATGAGGTTATAAATCAGTACAGTGCATTGAAGGATGATGAGGATGTCGCATCAAGAGACCGTAGATTTGATGTGACCTTGATGATAAACGGTCTTCCAATGATACATATTGAGCTGAAAAACAGACAGCATTCCTATATGGAAGCATTCAATCAGATAAAGAAATACATAGGTGAGGGACAGTTCAGGGGGATTTTTTCGGCTGTTCAGATGTTTGTTATAAGTAACGGTGTTGACACGAAGTATTTTTCAGCAGCAAGTGATACGGAGTTAAAGAAAGAATTTATCAGCGGATGGGTTGATAGGAACAACCAGCCGGTTTCTGATTATATTGATTTCGCAAAAAATGTTCTTAAGATTCCGCAGGCACATGAGATGATTGCAAGATATACGGTTTTAGACAACGAGGCTAAGCGGCTTATTCTGCTTAGACCATATCAGATACATGCTATTGAGGCAATTCGTGAAGCATCACGAACAGGAAAGTCAGGATTTGTATGGCATACTACAGGCTCGGGAAAGACGCTTACATCATATAAGGCAACAAGAAATCTGCTTATGGATATTCCGGCGTTGGACAAGGCTATTTTTCTTATAGACAGGAAAGATCTTGATGAGCAGACAAATACGTCATTTAGTTCATATTCTCAGAATGATTCAATTGATGTGGATAATACTGATAATGTGACTGATTTGAAAAATAAACTTAAATCGTCTGATAGACAGATGATTGTTACTACAATTCAAAAGATGCAGATTCTCATTTCAAAGCGTCTGAAGGAGGGCACACCTGAGTATAACAGGTTAAGAGGATTAAAAATAGCTTTTGTGGTGGATGAGTGTCACAGAGCTGTATCTCCGGCTACCAAGAGAATAATCGAGCGCTTCTTTGGAAAGTCACTTTGGTTTGGTTTTACCGGAACACCACGTTTTCCGGAGAATCCTTATCCATTGATGGGGGATTTGCCACGTACAACAGAGGAATTATACGGAGCATGTCTGCACAAATATACTATCCAGAATGCTATTCATGATAATGCTGTTTTGGGATTTCAAGTGGAGCATGATGGTCCAAAGGATGTGAAGGATGAGACTGACAGCAGCCGATATGAAAATGAGACGCATATGCTCAAGGTGCTTGAGGTTATTTTAAATAAGTCATATCATAAGCTGGGCTTTCAAAATGGAAAGGGCAAGACCTTTGAAGGGCTTTTGACTACAAGTTCTATTTCGCTTGCACAAAAATATTATGAGCTGCTCACAAGGGTGAAAAATGGAGAAACACCATTACATATAGATGAACGCATAAAACAGGTTTTACCGGACTTCCCTAAGTTTGCCATCACATACTCTGTAACTGAAAATGAGGACGGATCGCAGGTCAATCAGGAGAAGATGAAGCAGTCTCTTGATGACTACAATGCTATGTTTGATACAAAGTTTGATATCTCACAGATTACTTCATACAATAGTAATCTAAACAAACGACTTTCTAGAAAAGATCCTAAGTATAAGAGCAGAAACGAACAGCTTGACCTGGTTATTGTTGTGGATCGTCTGCTTACAGGCTTTGATGCGCCATGCATGTCAACAATTTTTATTGACAGGCAGCCGATGGGACCACACGATTTAATACAGGCTTTTTCCAGAACTAATCGTATATTTGATAAAAAATCAAAGCCGTATGGACAGATTGTGACGTTTCAGGCACCGGTACTTTTCAAGAAATGTGTGGATGATGCTGTCAAACTTTATTCTGCGGGAAGTACAGAGGATACACCGCTTATTGCAGAGTGGGATGATGTGGAGCCTGCTTTTAAGAAGGCGCTTGCGGCACTTAGAATTGCAGCTCAGACATCGGACGTCATTCCTTCAATGTCAGATGATGAGAAGTTTCATTTCATGAAGATGTTTCAGAGCTTTGACAGACTTTTTGCGCAGCTTAAATCCTTCAGCAGATATGATGAGAGTATGCTTGATGATTACGGAATTACTGAACAGGAATATATAGACTATGCAGGTCATTATCTGAACATAAAAAGTGAGATTGGACCAGACCCGGGACCGGACCCGGTTAATCCTCCGGTACAACCGGAAATAGACTCGGATTATGAGCTTATGGCATACAGTAATACAAGGATTGATTATGAATATATCATCAATCTCATTCAAAATATCGTCAATCCGGAGGAGGATGGTGATATCACCCCTGAGGAAAAGAAAAAGAAGATTGATGAGGCAAAGCAGTATGTAGAGGATCTGCGTAAGGATAATCCAAAGGTTGCAGATATCATGTCACATTTGATTAATGAGATAGAGCTTGATGAGAGCAGATTCAAGGGCAAATCAATTCTAAACATTGTTGAAAATATGAAACATGAATGTATAGAACAGGTTGTGAGTAATTTCTGCCTGCTATGGCATGCAGACAAGGATGATGTAATGTATGCGGCAACACATTACCGCAATGGAGTTATCCCTAACGAGAGTGCCATAAAGGCATCTATTAATTATCCTGAGTACAAAAATACAGTGGAACACGCTTTACCTAAATTCAAGTATTATACTAAGTTTTTCGCAGAGCTTAGGAGCACGTTGGATGACGAGATTAAGCCTTTAGTGTAAAAAATATGGCTAGTTTTGTCCCCAACAACCAAATCCATTTGACATTTTTGGTACACAGGAATAAAATAATATCGTTGATTTTGCATTTTGTTGACTGTATTCCGACATGATGCTACTATTTGTTCGTAAACAACAAACAGCAGATAATTAATGATATGAGGTTTTAGCAAAGGCGCTAAGGTGTATTCCTTAGTGCCTTTTTTAGCCCGGATATGCGTGGCTAAAAGCTATGAATACTTAGGTCATATGGAAAAGAGGAATACAGTATGAGCAGCACAAAATTATTTAAAAACGTAAGGCTTAAGGGCCAAAAGGAGCTTACTTCAATTCTTGTGGAGGATGGAGTGTTTAAGAGGATTGCGGCAGATTTACCGGAGCAGGAAGGCTGCGAGGTCATTGATTTGCAGGGACAGCTTGTCATTCCACCGTATGTTGATCCGCATATGCATCTGGACTATGTATTTACTGCAGGTCTGGGCGAGGAGAATGGCTCAGGAACCTTGTTTGAGGGCATTCAGCGCTGGAGCGAGTCAAAGGGACATATGACAGTGGAGCAGATGAAGGAGCGCATATATAGTGGTATCAGGAAAGAGATGTTGAATGGTGTGCAGGCAATCAGGACGCATATTGATGTCACAGACCCGACGTTTACAGGGCTTAAGGCTGCTCTTGAGGTGAGAGATGAGGTAAAGGATATTCTGGATTTGCAGATTGTGGCTTTTCCGCAGGAGGGCATGTATGCGTACAAGGGTGGTGATGAGCTTGTAGAGGAGGCTCTCAAGATGGGAGCTGACTGTGTCGGTGCCATACCACACTTTGAGCTTGCCAGGGAATTTGGTGAGAAGTCTGTACACAAGGCTATCGAGCTTGCGGTAAAATACGATAAGCTGGTGGATGCACATTGTGATGAGACTGATGATACACAGAGCCGCTTCCTTGAGCTTTTGAATGCACTTGCCCTGATGGAGGGTATTGGCACCAGGACTACGGCGAGCCATACATGTTCATTTGGCTCAGCGGACAACAGCTATGCCTTCAGGATGATGAAGCTATTCAAGAAGTCAGGTATCAATTTCATTTCATGCCCTACAGAGAATGTATATCTTGAGGGACGTCAGGATACTTATCCAAAGAGAAGAGGAATCACAAGGGTTAAGGAGCTGTATGACAATGGTATCAATGTCTGCTTTGCACAGGATTCCATGTCAGACCCATGGTATCCGCTTGGCAACGGCAATATGATGATGATTCTCGACCATGGCATTCATCTGGCTCAGATGATGTCTCCGGAGGAGATTACAAATGATTTAGACCTTGTTACCACAAATGGAGCCATCACCATGAGCATCACCGATAGCTATGGTATCGAGGAGGGGAAGCCTGCCAACTTTATCGTGCTCGATGCAAAATCAGAATTTGAGGCAATATGTGAGAGAGCAGGAATCACTGCTTCTGTCAGACACGGTGAGTATTTATTTGAAAAAATCCCGGCAAAGGTTACAGGAGCAATCGACCTGCTGAAATAAGAGGTAGTAATTCATGTTTCAGTGCAAGGATTTACTTTCGCTTACGACTTTGTCGCAGGCGAAGGTTATCGCCGGAAAAGGCGGTATGGAAAAAGGCATCAGGTGGTCTTATAAGGCAGAGAATATCAACTTTGAGAAATGGGTGCGGGGAAAGGAGCTTCTTATAGTGAGCAGCCCTGTCACACAGAGAAAGAATTTTGATTTGTACAAGACAATAAAGAAAGCGATAGAGCTTCAAATGTCATGTGCGCTTCTGCTGGTTGGAGAAAGCTATGTGACGCAGATAGATGATAAGGTAATTGATTTAGCGGAAAAGAATGATTTTCCGCTTTTTACCATGCCCTGGGATGTGCCGCTTTTGGACTTTTTTGAGGAGCTGGGGCATGCGATTTCATATCTGGACGACAGAAAGGATATAGAGGACAGTCTGCTTGCCGAAATTATTTTTGGAAACAGTATTAATACGACAAGCATAGAGCAGAAGTGCATTCAGATGGGGTATGAAAAAAGTGTACTTAAGCAGGTGTTTGTACTGCATATAGCAGGCAATATAATAAACAATGATCAGATAAGAAGCTATGCGCAGACCTTAAAGGATTATTTCAAGACGGCTGATTATCAGGCGATTGTATCATGCTATGGAGACAGAATAATCGGTTTCATGAATGACTGCACGGACAAAAGAGATGTAATTGTGGATATTTTCACGAAATTTGATGCTTTTTTGAAAAATGAGTACAGTGATATACGCTATACACTTAACATAGGCGAAAAATGCGATAATATCTCAAAGCTTCAAAAGAGCTTTCATGAGACATCAAAGACCAATGCCGTGCTTGAGCATATAGGCAGGACGAATGAGATTGTCTTTTATGATCAGATGGGCTTTTACAGGATGCTCATGGCATATGAGAATACCGCACCTATGAAGAGGTTTGCGGATGAGGTGCTTGGTGAGATAATCGCATATGAGAAGAAGGCCCACACGCAGCTTATGGAGACTATGTGGACGTATTTTGAGTGCGACTGTAATCTGCAGAGGACTGCGGATAGGCTTTTTTCTCATAAAAATACTGTGAAGTACAGGCTGCAGAGAGTAGAACAGCTCACAGGTAGAAGCTTTGCAGACCGCTTTGACAGCCAGGAGCTGTATAATGCGCTGATGATTTATTATTATCTGCAGTGATAGAGTGATAGGACTTAGGGCGATTATATTAGAAATCCATCAGATGATGACTTGAGCCATGATGACTTGAGTTTTTGGGTGGATTTGTTACATAGAAACAAAATCGCAAGGCAGGTTTTGTTTACATGAGACGAAAATACAGCCAAATTTACGTGAGCTATTGATTTGGCAGGCAGATAAATATAATATGTGTTCAACGAAAGGCAACGGGGCCGGAGGATAAGAATCCTTCGGCCCTTTTTGCAGTATATGATGCCTGGAAAGAGAGGAATATAAAGATTATGAGCTATGGACTGATTGCAACATTGATTGTAGTGGCGATTGTTGTCGGTGCAATCACAACAAAAAAATGTGAGGCTTTCCTGATTGCAGGATCTATGGTGGGAGCAATTGTTCTCTGGAAACAGGATTTCCTGTCAAAATGGGTAAGTACACTTGAGGGTGTGATGAGTGATGAGGCATATGTCATTTTGATATGCGGACTTTTCGGAAGTCTTGTCGCTTTGCTTACTGCTTCAAAAGGAAGCTTTGGTTTTACAAAGATTGTGTCAAAGCTTTGTAATTCAGAAAGAAAGACACTTTTTACCACATTTATTTTAGGAATATTGATTTTCGTAGATGATTACCTTAATGTTTTATCAATAGGAACAGCCATGAAGGGCACATACGATAAAAAGAAGGTGCCAAGAGAGGCTCTTGCATATCTGTTAGACAGCACCGGCGCTCCGGTCTGTGTACTGATTCCGTTCTCTTCATGGGCAGCGTATTTTGGAGCTATTTTCCTCCAGCAGGATTGTGTGAAGAAGCTTGCAGGTGGAAGCCTGATGAAGACATATATGATGGCAATTCCATATTGTGTTTATCCGATTGTGGCTCTTTTAATAGTATTCCTTTTCTGTATGGGATGGTTTCCAAAGCTTGGAGGCATGAAGAAAGCATATGAGCGTGTTGCTGCTACAGGAAAAACATACAGCGATATAAGCAGAAAGTACAATATAGGCTCTGAGTACGGTGAGGACGAGGGCAGAAGTGTATGGTATTTCATCATTCCGCTTGCTATACTTGTAGGTGTGGCAGTTGCAACAGGAGATCTGGTTGTGGCAGCGGTTATTGCGATAATTGTTTCTATGGTATTGTATATCGCAGGAAGGATTATGACATTCTCAGAGTTCTGGGATACATTTGTAAAGGGATTTTCGGATATGCTTCCGATTATCATTTTACTTATATCTGCACTTACATTCCAAAAGATTGCAAGTGAGATGAAGATGACAGAGTTCTTTGTAGATATATGCAAGCCGTTTATGGCAGGAAGTGTATTCCCGATGATTACATTTATCATTGTAGGACTTCTGGCTTTCATGATTGCAAATGCATGGGGTGTATGTACACTTGTAGCACCGGTGCTTTTACCGCTTGGCGCAAGTGTCGGAGCAAATATCGTACTTGTTATGGCAGCTATTCTTTCAGGCTGTGCATTCGGAAACCATGCATGCTTCTACTGTGACACAACAGTGCTCGCATCAAACGGAGCAGGAATTGACAACCTTGAGCACGCGGGCTCACAGCTGCCGTATGTGCTTATCGGAGCCGGTGTTTCTATAATTGGTTTCCTGATTCTGGGATTTGCGATGTAGCAGTTACACTGATATGTTAAGTAACTATAATTGTGAGATGATAACCCGTCAAAAGAAAAGGAGTACAGTATGGACGATAAAAAATATGTTGTAACAATAGCAAGGCAGTTTGGCAGTCTGGGACGTCCGATTGCCATGCGCATGAGCGAAAAGCTTGGTATAGAGTTTTATGACAGGGACATCGTGGAGGAGGCCGCGAAAAAGCTTAATCTTCCGGTGTCAAAAATTAATGAGATAGAGGAGAGCGCAAAGAAAAAGGTACATTCTAACAGCTTCAGAAGGATGATGTATCCGCTTGGTACACAGGCTGACGAGCTGCAGGATAAGCTCTTTGAGGCACAGCAGAATATCATCAGGTTTCTTGTGGAAAGAGAGTCATGTATTATAGTAGGACGCTGTTCTGATTTTATCCTGGCTGATGAGCCGAATCTGCTTAGAATATATATCTACGCACCATATGAGGAGCGTGTGAAAAACTGTGTAAATGATCTCAATATGGATGAGACTGAGGCCAGAAGGATGATTAAGGCTGTAGATGAGGCGAGGGATCATTATCATATGCACTATGCCGGTTTTCTGCCAAATGACCAGAGATTCAAGGAAATCATGATTGATAGCAGTATGCTCGGTACGGAAGGAACAGCGGACTATCTGGTCGATGCCGTAAAGAGAAGATTTGGACTTGAATAATACATATACAATTAAATACCGGATTGTGTTATAATATGTCTGTCGGCAGATTCGTCGGCAGACTTTTTTTAAGGAGAGTAAAATGAGAGTATTAACAGATTTAGAGCCAAAGAACGTTTTTTCGTTTTTCGAGGATATATGCAGTATTCCTCATCCATCATACAAGGAAGAGAAAATCAGTAATTATCTGGTGGAGTTTGCAAAGGCAAGAGGCCTTGAGCATTATCAGGATGAGCTTCACAATGTGATAATCATAAAGGAAGCATCAGCTGGATATGAGGATGTGGAGCCGATCATACTGCAGGGACACATGGATATGGTTTGCGAGAAGGCACCTGATTGTGATAAGGACATGGACGAGGAGGGCTTAGACCTTTTGATAGATGGTGATTTTATCTCGGCAAAGGGCACTACACTCGGTGGAGATGATGGTATCGCGGTGGCATATGCGCTTGCTATTTTGGACGATGACAGCCTGTCACATCCACGCCTTGAGTTTGTATGCACTGTATGCGAGGAGGTCGGCATGGAGGGTGCCACAGGCATCGATGTGTCTATGCTTAAGGGCAAGAAGCTTCTTAATATGGACAGCGAGGAGGAGGGCGTGATGCTCGCAAGCTGCGCCGGTGGATGCAGAGCTGATGTGAAGCTGCCTGTAGAGAGAGAGACAGTAAACGGAACAAAGCTCACTGTGAGCTTATCAGGTCTCACCGGTGGACACTCAGGCTCAGAGATTGATAAGGGCAGGGGCAATGCCAATACTCTTATGTCCAGACTGCTTCGCGACGCATCAGCACCTGTAGCTATAGCTTCTATAGATGGAGGCAGAAAGGATAATGCTATTCCAAGAGAGTGTACTGCACAGATTATTGTAGCACCGGATCAGGCAGAGGCAGTGAAGGCTTCGATAGAACAGGCCGCAGCTGAGATTGCGGAGGAGTTTAAGGCATCGGATCCTGACCTTAAGCTTACAGTGTCAGAGGAGACTGACTGCAGTGAGTCTGCTATAAGTGCAAAGGACAGCGCAAGGGTTATCGCACTTATCGAGGCACTGCCAAACGGCATCATCAGAATGAGCCGGGAGATTGATAAGCTTGTTGAGACCTCGCTTAATCTGGGAGTTTTAAAATCAGACGATACTGCTGTCACTTTAAGATACGCAGTCAGAAGCTCTGTCGGTGTTGCTAAAAAGAGCCTTAAGAACCAGCTTGTATGCATAGCAGGCGCTTTTGCGGCAGAGGTTACATTTGAGGGCGATTACCCTGCATGGGAGTACAAGAAGGACTCAAAGCTTCGCGAGGATATGGTAAGGATTTTTGAGGAGATGTATGGCAAAAAGCCTACAGTTGAGGCTATTCATGCCGGTGTTGAGTGCGGACTTTTAAGCGGCAAGATTGAAGGACTCGACTGCATATCAATGGGACCGGACATGTATGATATCCATACAACAGAGGAGAGGCTTTCAATATCCTCTGCAAAGAGGTCATATGAGTATATACTCAGAGTGATTGCGTGCAAATAAATAGTTATTCAAGGCTTTTGATAAAGGAAAGAGGTGTCATATGATACCTCTTTTTAAATGCCCTGTGAAAATAGCTCAGATTGTGAAATCCGACAGACAGTGATACATCGAGAATTGAGGTGTTGCCGCGCTCAAACTGTTCCACGGATTTTTCAAGCCGCACATTGTTGATATACTGCACGCAGGTCATGTTCATGTGTTTTTTGAAGAAACGCATGAAGTGGTATTCACTGAAATAGCAAAGCCCGGCAAGCTCTGAAACCTGTATGCCTTCGGCATAGTGCATGTCGATGTAATCGAGCACGTTTTTAAGCTTATCGGAGGACGTATTGGCACCAAAATCAGCATTTTTTTCACTGTATTGCAGCAGTAGAAATACAGCCTGCAGCAGAAATGCCTTTAGTGCCAGCTCATATCCGAATTCCTGACCGGAGTAGAGATTTGTTATGCGCATGAAGCATTTGCGAAGGGATGAATATGTAGGATGCTTCGGTGTGATCAGGTAAGGCACGGCAAATTCATGATTGATCAGCGGAGTCAGGTATCTTGATGAGCATATATCGGTATTGTTTCCACCTAAAAAATTGATATGGAATACATACGTTTCCGAGTAAAATTCATCGCAGTCCCTTATTGAAATGGAATGCAGCAGCAGTGGCGGGATAAAGATGATATCGCCTTCCTTTGCCTCATACTCAAGCAAATCAATCTGATAGGTGCATGAGCCCTTTGTGATAAGTGTGAGCTCTGCCTCATCATGCCAGTGTGTGGTGATGACAGGATAATCTGTTGCAAGTCTTGTTATATATTTCTGAACAGGGAAAAATACGTCTCCGTGCTTTGCGTTTTCTTTCTGTCCAAGTGTAAGAGGATTATTGTTTTTCATATTGTTGTTTCTCCATAGCTTTTAAAACCATACCCTTTAAAAATTATAAGAGCAGTATTGTGTTATAAAATGAAAAAATATTGCAAGAATTTATACTAATTACTTTCTATAATAGCAGTATAATACATCAAGGCAAAGCACTCAAGATGTAAATGAGTGCGAAATTTATGATTAGATAAGAGGTACACATTATGGAGAGAAAATGGTGGCACGACAAGGTGGCATATCAGATTTATCCAAAGAGCTTTCTGGATACAAACGGTGACGGAATAGGAGATTTAAGAGGTATCATTTCAAAGCTGGATTATTTAAAATCACTTGGAATTGACATCATATGGCTGTCTCCGATATATAAATCGCCATTTGTGGATCAGGGCTATGACATATCTGATTACTATGCGATAGCTGAAGAGTTCGGTACTATGGAGGAGTTTGATGAGCTCCTTGCCGAGGCAAAGAAGCGTGATATGCATATCATCATGGATCTGGTAATAAATCACTGCTCGGATAAGCACGAGTGGTTTCAAAAGGCACTTAAGGATCCGGATGGAGAGTATGCTGACTATTTCTATTTCAGAAAGGGCAAAAACGGCAATCCGCCGAGCAACTACCGCTCTTACTTTGGCGGAAGCTGCTGGGAGAAGGTACCGGGCACGGACAAGTATTATCTGCATATGTTTGCGAAGGAGCAGCCTGATTTAAACTGGGAAAATGAAAAGCTAAGACAAAAGCTTTATGAGATGATTAACTGGTGGCTTGATAAGGGCTTGTCAGGCTTTAGAATAGATGCGATAATCAATATAAAGAAAAATCTCGATTTTCCTGATTTTGAGCCGGATGCAGAGGATGGACTAGCTGCCTGCTACAAGATGGTTGAGAGTGCCGAGGGCGTCGGAGAGTTCCTGGAGGAATTAAAGAACAATACATTTAAGAAGTATGATGCATTTACAGTCGGCGAGGTATTCAATATGAAGCCTGAGGAGCTGCCGGAGTTTATCGGTGAGAATGGCCATTTTTCAACGATATTTGATTTTTGTGCGCAGTGCTTAAGCGATGGAGAGCACGGCTGGTATGATGCACCGAAAATAGATTTTGACACATGGAGAAAGACCATTCTTGATTCACAGCTTGAGACGGAAAAGTACGGCTTTAAGGCCAATATCATAGAAAACCATGATGAGCCGAGAGGCGCTTCAAGATTTTTACCGGAGTATGCACAAAATCCTGCCGGAATCAAGATGCTTGGAACCGTCAGCGTACTGCTTCGAGGTATTCCGTTTATATACCAGGGACAGGAAATCGGTATGCAAAATGCAAAGTGGAACAGCATAGATGAGTATGACGATATCAGCACAAAGGACCAGTACAAGGCTGCACTTGCAGCAGGCTTGTCAAAGGAGCAGGCACTTGCAGCCTGTGGAAGGATGAGCAGGGATAATGCAAGGACACCTATGCAGTGGAGTGATGAGGCAAATGCCGGTTTTACCACAGCAAAGCCATGGCTTAAGGTCAATGAAAACTATAAGGCTATCAATGTGGCTGCGCAGGAAAAGGACCCTGCATCTGTTTTGAACTACTACAGAAGGCTTGTGGCACTTAGGAAGTCAGAGGAATTCAGGGAGTTGTTCACCTACGGCAGATGTGTTCCGGCATATGAGGATACGGATGGCATCATGGCTTATTACAGAGAGGATGCCAATAAGCGCGTGCTGGTTGCGGCAAATTTTGGCAGGGAAGAAGCGCAAATCAGGCTGGATGGCAGTGTGAAAAAGGTGCTTTTGTCTAACAGGAATAATGCTTCTGAGAGTACAATCGAAGTGGGAGCATCCGAGCTTAAGCTTGAAAGCTGTGAGGTTTTGGTGGTGCTTGTCGGATAGCATAATCGGATACGGAATTAAAGAAACGATGTTTAATTTTACAAAAAGAGAGATGGAGGGCATAATGAGCAAAAACAATAACGAAAAATGGTGGAAAAAAGCGGTAGTTTACCAGATTTATCCAAAGAGCTTTCAGGATTCCAACGGAGATGGCTTTGGCGATTTACAGGGTATCATCAAAAGACTTGATTATCTTGAGACACTAGGTATAAATGCAATCTGGCTTTCACCGGTATTTAAATCGCCGCAGGCGGACAACGGTTATGACATTTCGGATTACAGGGATATTGACCCAACATTTGGCAGTCTCGATGATATGGAGGAGCTCATAAACGAGGCAAAGAAGCACAATATAAGGATTATGATGGACCTTGTCTTAAATCATTCTTCAAACGAGCACAGATGGTTCAAGGAGGCTAAAAAGAGCAAAGACAATCCATATCACGACTACTATATCTGGAGAGACGGAGAGGAAGGCGTGCCGCCAAGTGATATGAAGGCTGTTTTCGGTGGAAGCGCATGGGAATATGTGCCGGAAATCGGACAGTATTATTTCCATCAGTTTTTACCTGAGCAGCCGGACTTAAACTGGGAGAATCCAAAGGTCAGAAGAGCAATCTACGATATGATCCTCTGGTGGATGGACAAGGGAGTCGGCGGCTTCAGGCTGGATGTCATCGACCAGATAGCAAAGGAGCCGGACAAGAGAATCACAATAAACGGACCAAGACTTCAGGAGTATTTTAAGGAGCTGAGTAAGGAGACCTTCCAGAAGGGGGATCTGATTACCGTAGGTGAGGCATGGGGCGCAGACACAGAGCGTGCAAAGCTTTACAGCAATCCGGACGGCAGCGAGTTTTCCATGGTGTTCCAGTTTGAGCACATAGGGCTTGACCAGAAGGAGGGCGGCGAGAAATGGGACCTTGCACCGCTTCCGTTTAAAAAGCTCAAAAAGATAATGGCACACTGGCAGAATGAGCTCTACAACTGTGGCTGGAACAGTCTGTTCTGGGACAATCATGACCTGCCTCGTATTGTGTCAAGATGGGGCAATGACAGGGAGTACAGAGTGGAATCTGCAAAGATGCTTGCCATATTGCTGCACGGCATGCAGGGTACACCGTACATCTATCAGGGCGAGGAGCTTGGCATGACAAATGTACAGTATGATATCGAGGATTATAAGGACTGCGAAATCATAAACATGTATCATGAGCGCCTTGAAAAAGGATATTCAAAGGACGAAATCATGAAGTCCATTTACGCAAAGGGCCGTGACAATGCAAGGACACCGATGCAGTGGGATGACTCGGCAAATGCCGGCTTCACCACAGGAACACCTTGGATAAAGGTAAATGACAATTACGACAAAATCAATGCCAAATCACAGGTAGATGACCCTGATTCAATCTTTAGCTGCTACAAGAAGCTTGTGCAGCTGAGAAAGGATTATCCGGTATTTGTCGATGGTAAGTTCACACTTTTACTTGAGGATGATGAGAATATTTTTGCATACAGCAGAAAGAATGAAGAAAAGACCATGCTTGTTGTGTGCAATTTCTTTGACAAGGAGATACCAATGCCACTTGCAAAGGAGTGCGAGGGCATGGAGGTGCTGATTTCAAATTATAAGGATACCTCTGATATGTCTGTGCTCAGACCTTATGAGGCAAGGATGTATATACGATAAGTAAAATATTGATACCGTCTGTTTTTATAAAGGTGTTTTATAAAAGCAGGCGGTATTATTGTATTTTTTAAAGATAATGTATATAATAAGTTACCGAAAAAATTCAAGGGACGATGAAAGGAACCAATTCCATGTACGATATAATAATAATAGGCAGTGGTCCGGCAGGACTGTCAGCAGCGATATATGCAAAGAGAGCCAATCTGAATGTGGCAGTAGCAGAAAAAGAATACGAGGGAACAGGCCAGATAGCCGAGAGCGGAAATGTGAACAACTATCTGGGGCTTCCAAACATAAACGGATACGACCTGGGCGAGAAATTCAGGGAGCATGCAGTATCCCTGAATGTGGAATTTATCGAAAAGGAAGCAGTAGAGATAGAGGCAGTACAAAATGAGGAGTGTGCTGCGGAATCGGCAATATACAGAGTAAAATTCGATGATGACACGATAGAAGAGGCAAGAGCTCTCATTTACACCGCAGGAGCATATCCGAGAAAGGCAGGAGTGCCTGGAGAGGCTGAGTATACCGGAAAGGGAGTATCCTACTGCGCAATCTGCGACGGAGCCTTCTATAAAGGAAAGACAGTCGCAGTGCTGGGCGGCGGGGATACCGCTTTGGATGATGCATTATATCTGGCAGATATATGTGAGAAGGTCTATCTGGTTCACAGAAGAGACAGCTTCCGCGGCGCACAGAGCACAGTAGAGCTTCTAAAGCAGAAAGAAAATGTAGAGCTTGTCTTAAACGAAACCGTGACTGAGATATATGGAGAAAAGAAGCCGACAGGCATAAAGCTAAAAAGCGGCAGAGAGCTCGCCTTAGACGGAGTATTCGTGGCATATGGCTCAGTACCGCAGTCAGAGCTTATAAAGAATCTGGTGCAGCTCGATGAGCGAGGATATGTAGTGGCAGGTGAGGACGGCATCACATATGCTGCAACAAAAAAAGCTGACGATGATAGAAGAATCCAGCCTGGACTATATGTGGCAGGAGATGTCCGCACCAAGACACTGCGTCAGGTAGTAACCGCAGTATCTGACGGCGCAAACGCCGCAACAACAGCCGCTGAGTATTTATTAAGGGATATTAACTGATATAACCAAATCTTATAACCATGCACAAATAATTTGTATAACTGATAGCATTGACTTTCAACCCACACGTTTGTATAATAGTCTCATCAATTCCTAGTAACACAATAGACTATGTAAGAATTAACGGGAAGAAGAAAACAATGAGATTTAATACAAGCTTACTTCATGCCGGCGTGACAAAAGAGACAAATGGTTCTACACTGCCACCGGTATACCAGACAAGCGCCTTCGAGCAGGAGAGCGCGGTAGATCTGGAAAAAATATTTGAAAACAAAGCTCCGGGCTACTGTTACACAAGAGTTGCCAATCCTACGATTACTGCCTTTGAGAACAGAATAACAAAGCTCGAGGGAGGAATAGCATCGGTAGCATGCGCATCAGGCATGGCGGCACTGATGAATACCTTCTTAAATATACTAAGCAGTGGAGATGAGCTCATCTCAAGCGCCAGCCTCTACGGTGGTACCATAGATTTGTTTCATGATCTTGAGGCCTTCGGCATCACAACCAGATATGTAGAGAACAACAACTGGCAGCAGATAGAGGACAGCATCAATGAGCATACCAGACTGATTTTTGCAGAGACTATCGGAAATCCTTGTCTGGATGTTACAGATATTGAGAAGCTTGCAGAGATAGCGCACGCACATGATATACCGCTTGTAGTTGACAATACCACATCGACCGCTTACCTGATACAGGTTTTAAAGCATGGAGCTGATATAGTGGTTAATTCCTCTTCCAAGTATATCAATGGAAGCAGCAATGCAATCAGCGGTATTCTGACAGACTCAGGTAAGTTCAAATGGGATAAGAACAGATATCCGGGTTTTGCAGATTATGTGAAGTATGGACCGATGGCATTCGTTGCAAAGTTAAGAAACAGTCTTTTCAGAAATATGGGTGCCTGTTTAGCTCCGGTGAATGCATACTTAAATATTATAGGACTTGAGACACTCGGTCTTAGAATGGAAAGAGAATGCTCTAATGCACTTGAGCTTGCGTCGTGGATAGAAAACAATTATCCCGACATAAAGGTTAATTATCCGGGGCTTTGGAGCAGCAAATGGCATGAAATAGCCAAAAAGCAGCTTGCAAACGGCTATGGAGCAATCCTCACAATCAGGGTGGGCAGCAAGGAAAAGGCATTTAAATTTATAGACAGCCTGACAATTCCATACACTCTCAGCAATATCGGAGATACAAAGACACTTGTCATTCATCCGGGCTCCACAATCAGTCTTCACAGCACAGATAAGCAGAAGGAGGATGCAGGAGTATTCGAGGATCTTATAAGAGTCAGCGTGGGTATCGAGGATATAGATGACCTCAAGGAGGATTTTGCACAGGCTTTTGCAAAGATAGCTGATTAAGCCTTCATATATAAAACAAAACATTAACATATTTACACAGTAAGGAGATTAAAAATGGCGGAGAAAGTTGATTACGCAGCCCTCAAAAAGGGCGGATTCATGAGACAGAAGCAAAAGGGCTGTTTCTCACTTCGACTTGCGGTTGTAGGAGGAAATCTTACAGCAGACAACATCAAAACAGTAGCAGAGGTTGCTGAGAAATACGGACACGGATATGTTCATATGACATCGCGTCAGGGGATTGAGATTCCGTTTATCAAGGTTGAGGATATCAACGAGGTAAAAGAGGAGCTTGCAAAGGGCGGTGTAGGAACAGGTGTCTGCGGACCGAGAGTACGTACTATCACAGCGTGTCAGGGCTCAGAAATCTGTCCTAGCGGATGTATCGATACATACACTCTGGCACAGGAGCTTGATGCAAGATATTTTGGAAGAGAGCTTCCACACAAGTTCAAGTTTGGTGTCACAGGCTGTCAGAACAACTGCTTAAAGGCAGAGGAAAACGATGTCGGAATCAAGGGCGGCATGACAGTGGAGTGCAGCCATGATGATTGTATCCAGTGTGGTGTCTGCGTGAAGGCGTGCCGCGAGGGTGCACTTTCGATGGAGGATGGCAGGATTGTCATCGACAGAGACAAATGTAACAACTGTGCGCGCTGCGTAAAGAGCTGTCCGACAGATGCATGGAAGGGAACTCCGGGATATATCGTATCGTTTGGAGGACTTTTCGGAAACCACATATACAAGGGAGAGCAGCTTCTTCCGATTATCCGCGACAAGGAGACTCTTTTCAGAGTGACAGATGCAGCGATTAGCTTCTTTGAGAAGCATGCAAACGGTGGTGAGCGTTTCAGACTTACTCTTCAGAGAGTGGGCGAGGAAGAGTTCAAAAAGGAGATTCAGGCTGCATACGAGGGAAAATAATTTCCATGTACAGCAGGAAATATCCGGCATGCATAAAACAATAACGATTACAGCATGATAAATACAGAGTATAGGAAGGGAGATGCGAAATGGCAGATATAGCATTCGACGATCAGGTAGATATAACTGACAAGGTTTGCCCTCTTACATTTGTAAAGGCAAAGGTAGCAATAGAGGAATTAGATGACGGTGAGGTGCTTGCAATCCGTATGAATGACGGAGAGCCTGTACAGAATGTTCCAAGAAGCATGAAGGAAGAGGGACACAAGATACTTAAGCTTGAGGACAACGAGGACGGAACATACACTCTTTACGTCAGAAAGGTTGAGGACTAATCATGGCAGCAAGAATTTCAAAGGCTGATTTCGATGAAAAAGTATTAAAAAGCAAGCTTCCGGTAATTGTTGATTTTTACTCGGATTCATGTGTGGCCTGCAAGAAGCTGGCACCGGTTCTCGGAGATATCGAGGATGATTATGAGGATAAGCTTCATGTATACAAGGTCAACACAAATTTTGACGGAGAGCTCGCTGATGAGTATGAGGTGACTGCAAACCCGACACTGCTTTTTATAAAGGACGCAGAAGTCCTAGACAGAAAGGTCGGCGCACAAAAGCCTGCTGATTTGAAGGCATGGGTTGAAGCATTATTATAGTCTTTAGATTATCATATGAAGCAGTCTGATACAGGATAATAACACATACAGATACAAAATCTGTGACACAGGAGGAAACAAAATGACTATCACAGTAGCAGGAGAGAAGAAAGAATATAAGGATGGACTTACATTACCGGAGCTTATCGAGCTTGAGAATGTAGATATGCCTGAGTATGTAACAGTTTCAATAAATGAGGAATTTGTTGCCACAGAGGATAAGCCAAAGACAGTGCTTAAGGATGGCGACAATGTAGAGTTCCTTTACTTCATGGGAGGTGGATGCTAATGGCAATGACTGATGAGCAGATCGAGCGCTATTCACGCCACATTATCCTTAATGAGGTGGGCGTTAAAGGTCAGAAGAAATTATTAAAGGGCAAGGTGCTTATTATCGGCGCCGGCGGACTCGGAGCTCCGGCAGCTATGTATCTTGCAGCAGCGGGAGTTGGCACAATCGGAATTGTGGACGCGGATGAGGTGGATTTATCCAACCTGCAGAGACAGATTATCCACGGAACAGCCGATGTAGGAAAAGCCAAGGTAAAGTCAGCAAAAGAGACAATGAACGCCATGAACCCGGACGTTCAGGTTAATACATACCGTATGTTTGTAGATGCGTCAAACATCAGAGAGCTTATCAGGGACTATGATTTCATCATCGATGGAACTGACAATTTCCCTGCAAAGTTCTTGATAAACGATGCATGTGTGCTTGAGAAAAAGCCGTTTTCACATGCCGGAATCATCCGTTTCAAGGGTCAGCTCATGACATATGTGCCGGGAGAGGGACCATGCTACAGATGTGTATTCAAGAATCCACCACCAAAGGATGCAGTGCCTACATGTAAGCAGGCAGGAGTCATCGGAGCTATGGGCGGAGTAATCGGTTCACTCCAGGCTATGGAGGCTATCAAGTATTTAATCGGTGTGGGAGAGCTCCTCACAGGATATCTGCTCACATATGATGCACTCACCATGGAGTTCCACAAGATTAAGCTTCCAAAGGATACACACAACTGTGCAGTCTGTGGAGACCACCCGACCATTCTTGAGCCAATCGACTACGAGCAGGAGGTCTGCGAGGAGACAGCGGGCAGATTTGATGCACCTCGTACACAGGAATAAAAGACAGCAAGGAAAGGAACGATATGAGTATCGTAAGAATGAAATATCCGTTTCTGGATGAAATAGCAAAATATGCCAAAGAGCATCTGCCGGAGGAGGCATGCGGTCTGATAGCAGGCAGTGAGGACGAAAACGGTCGTCTCATCACAAAGGTATATTACCTGACCAATACAGACCATGCAGAGGACCATTTCACAATGGATCCAAAGGAACAACTGGCAGCCATAAAGGACATGAGGGCAAACGGCCTCAAGCCGCTTGGCAACTGGCACTCACACCCGTCGAGCCCATCAAGGCCTTCGGATGAGGATATCAAGCTTGCATACGATCCGAATGCTAGCTATATGATAATGTCGCTTATGGCAGAAAATCCTGTAATCAACTCGTTTCATATCGAGGGTGGACAGGTCACGAAAGAGGATTTACGAATATATTCTGATGAATATTACTTCTAAATCATATGTTAATGTTTTGAGTAGCAGCGAAAGCTGCGAAGAAAAGTCAGCTTCATCGAAGATGGCTTTTCTTTTTTAGAGAAAGATGTTATTATAGCATGTATATTTAATAAAACGAAAGAGCGTGTGAAAATGAAATTAAAGACAAAGGAACTTACAACATGTGCACTTTTTGCGGCACTTATAGCAGTTGGAGCATTTATCAAGATTGATATTCCGCTTCCTATGTACACCATGCATTTTACATTACAGTGGTTCTTTGTGCTGATGGCGGGATTTCTGCTAGGGGCAAAGCTGGCATCGCTTAGCGTGATAGTATATCTGTGCATCGGACTGGTGGGAGTGCCGGTATTTGCGGCAGGCGGTGGTCCTACATACATTTTAAGACCGGGCTTTGGATTCCTCCTAGGCTTTGTGCTTGCAGCATTTTTAATCGGAGCTATCACAGAAAAGCTTAAAAAGAACAATGTGTTTACACTTATTCTTCCAGCAACGGTCGGACTGGTGGCATATTATACAGTTGGTGCAATATACTTTTACTGCATGAAGAATTTCTATGCGGCAACACCTGTAAGCTGGGGCATCGTAATAGTGGATTACTGCCTGATAACTGTTGCACCGGACTTTATATTATGCGTATCGGCAGCAGTATTTTCTGCCAAGCTTCGTCCTGTTTTTGCAGGAATATTAAACGGCTACAGTGTGAAGAATAAGGCAGGAAATAAAGCATAAAGCGTGTAATGAAGTATGAAATAAGGCACGAAATAAAGCATGAAATAAAGCTTGGATATAGTATTACAGGGAGATAAAAATGGCGTATTTTCCGATGTTTGTGGACATGACGGAAAGAGAGTGTCTGATTGTTGGCGGTGGAAATGTGGCATACCGCAAGGTGATGGTAATGCTGGATTTTGGCGCGAAGGTCACGGTTGTGGCAGAGGATATATGTGATGAGTTGAGAAAGCTTACAATTGATGATACAGCAAATAAAGAAAACAGAATTACTTTTATAAAAAGAAGGTTTGAACGAAAAGACTGTGACGGCATGGAAATGGTTATCGCTGCCACTGATGACAATGCTCTTAATCATGAGATTGCAGAGTATTGCAAAGCTAAGGGCATCATGGTAAATGCGGTCGATCAGAAGGCTGATTGCAGCTTTATTTTTCCGTCATACATAAAGGAAAAGAATCTTGTAGCGGCATTTTCAAGCGGAGGAAATAGCCCTGTGCTGACCCAGTATCTGAAAGGCAAAGAGAAGGAGATTCTTACTCCGTTTCTTGGTGAGCTGAACGAATACATGGGACAGATCCGCGAAAAAGTAATAGCGGAATATGACACGGAAGCCGAGAGAAAGCGTGTGTTTAAGGAAATACTGTGTGCAGCTATTGATAATGGAAGGATTCCGGAAATATAGTTTAAAGTATGGTATTACAGATTTGAAGTTGCTGTTCATTTATAGATTATAAATGGAAAATGGCATGATCCGTAGGAGAGTAAAATGAGGTATTTAATAGGAACGAGAGGCTCAAAGCTTGCACTCGTTCAGACTGATTATGTGATAGATAAGTTAAAAAGAGCATATCCGGATGATGATTTTAAGGCTGTTATAATAAAGACAACAGGCGATTTAGAGCAGAAAAAGGCACTCGATAAGATTGGCTCAAAGGGTATCTTCGTAAAGGAGATAGAGGATGAGCTTTTATCGGGAAAGATTCATATGGCAGTCCATTCCATGAAGGATATGCCTGATGAACCGGCAGCAGGGCTTACATTTACAAAGGCATGGGAACGCGAGGATCCAAGGGATGTACTGGTGCTTAAAAATGCGGCTTCACTGGATAAGCTTCCTCATGGTGCCGTGATAGGAACCGGAAGCAAGCGCAGAAAGTATCAGCTTTTAAAGCTGCGTCCTGACCTTAAGGTGGTCGGAATACGCGGAAATATCGATACGAGGCTTCGTAAGCTTTATGATGGAGAGATTATATATGAAGAGGTTGCCGATAATACTGTAAATAACAATGAGATAGCTAACGAAAAACAGAATAAGTATAACGAATATAGGCTGGATGGAATCGTACTTGCGGCGGCAGGAATAAAGCGTATCGGAAGAGAGTCTGAGATCACACAGTACTTTTCGGAGGATGATATGATTCCGGCTCCGGCACAGGGCACACTGGCGCTTGAGCTACGTGCTGACAATGCTAAGCTGATGGCAAAGCTTGATGCTTTGTCAGATGAGAAAACCAATCTGTGCGCAGGCCTTGAGAGAGAATTTTTAAAGCAAATCGGCGGAAACTGTCATCTGCCTGTGGCTGCATACTGTGATATTGTAAGTGAAAAAGATAGTAGACTAAAGCTTCTTGCGATGTTTGGCTCGGAGGATGGAAAACAGCTTGCAAGGACAGAGCAGCTCTTTGATATGACAGCAGATAGAAACGATATTGTGGAGCGAGCCGTGCACGATATTCGGTATAAATTGGAAAGTAATTAGGAAAATCATGAGAGAAAACACAGGAAAAGTAGTATTAGTTGGAGCAGGACCGGGAGATACGGGCCTGCTCACTTTAAAAGGAGAAAAATATATAAAACAGGCGGATTGTCTGGTGTATGACAGACTATCGTCACCACAGCTTCTTTCAATGGCAAAGGCAGGCTGTGAGCTTATTTATGTGGGCAAGGAAAATCACAAGCATGTCATGAAGCAGGATGCCATAAATGAGCTTTTATACGAGAAATCAAAATGTCATGAGCTTGTAGTACGTTTAAAGGGCGGAGATCCCTATGTCTTTGGAAGAGGTGGAGAGGAAGCACTCTATCTGGTGGAGAGAAATGTGGATGTAGAAGTGGTGCCGGGTGTCAGTTCGTCGGTTGCAGCACTTGCTGCTGCCGGAATACCTATCACGCACAGAGGCATAGCAAAAGGCTTTCAGGTCATCACTGCGCACAGCAGAAAGGATGAGGAGGCAGATATAGACTATTCCCTCCTTACAGATGAGACAATCACCTGCGTATTTTTAATGGGACTTGCGCATGTAAAGAGCATTGCAACAGGACTCATAAAGGCAGGGCGCAGAGCGGATACTCCGGCAGCAGTGATATCAAACGGCACGCTTGCCGCGCAGCGCAAATGTATAGGAACGCTTGCGGATATCGGAGAAAAAATCGAGAAGGCAAAGCTTACATCCCCGGCAATAATCGTTGTGGGAGATGTGGTTTCACTGAATGACCGGCTGGATTTCTTTGAAAAGAGACCGCTGTTTGGAAGAAAAATCACAGTGCCGTATATCGAGACGATGGCCGGAACAAACGAATTGATAGCAAAATTACAGCAGCTTGGAGCAGATGTCACGCCGGTTAAAACAGGGATAATAAAACCGATAATAATTCCTGATTTTATCAACAAAATAAAATCGGCTGACTGGATACTTTTTACAAGCAAAAACGGTGTGAAATCATTTTTCTATAATCTGGATTTGGCAGGGGCAGACATCAGGCTGATAGCAAATGCAAGGTTTGCAGTAGTGGGAAAAGCTACAGAAAAAGAGCTTGCAAAGCATCACATAAAGGCAGATCTTATTCCGACAGAACAGACCGGAAAAGGACTTGCGGGAGAATTGAGTTCGCATATGAGCGATAATGATGATGATGAAATCAAAGTCTGCATTTTCTCGGCAAAGGAGGCTTCACCTGACCTTGAGGCAGGGCTTAAAGGTATTTGCGAATTAGAAAAAATTGATGCATATGTAAACGAGCAGGCAGATGAGAGTATTTCTGAAAGTATTGGAAACAGTATAAGCGAAGCTGTTTTTACAAGCGCATCAAATGTGGACAGATTTTTTGATATGCTGCCGGAGAATGCATATGTGGAAACAGCATACTCCATAGGAGAAAAAACGACAGCCGCATTAAAGCAATACAATGTCAGAAAGATACTACAAGCTGATGACAGCAGTTATGAAGCAATAGTAGATAAAATATCTTATAAAGATGCTTTTAAAGATTAAGAATTTATGGTGACAAAAGTTATATAAAGTTATATAATAAATAAAAAGCTATATAAGGTTATATAAACTTATATACGAAACAAAAAGTTATATAAAGTTATATAAGAGGAAAACAATATGCAAAATCCATTTACATTATCATTTGGGAAAAAACCACTGCAATATATATCAAGAATTTCACAGACCAATCAGATAGTAGAGACATTTAGGTCTGAAAATCCCGCAAACCAGCTTTTTATGATAACCGGGGTAAGGGGATCGGGCAAAACGGTTATGATGACCAATATCGTATCAGAGATAAAGAAGGATGAGGAATGGCTGACAGTGGAGCTTAATCCTACAAGAGATATGCTCCAGAGCCTTGCATCTAAGATTTACAGTATGCCTCAGATGAATAAAATATTTGTCAATGCGAAACTGGATTTTTCAGCGTTTGGTCTGGGAGTTTCCATAGAAAATGCAGCGCCGGTTACAGATATAGAAAATGTTCTGGAATTGATGCTTGAAAATATAAAGAAACATAATAAGCGGTTACTCATTTCAGTTGATGAGGTTACAAACTGTGAATTTGTAAAAATATTTGTCAGTTCCTTTCAGATATTTTTAAGGCAGGATTATCCTATTTTTCTGCTTATGACAGGGCTGTTTGAAAATATATATGATCTGCAGAATGACAAGGCGCTTACATTTTTATACAGGGCACCTAAGATAATGCTTGAGCCACTTAGCTTCACAGCAGTCAGGAGACACTATATGGATATTTTTGAACTGGATCAAAGCGCAGCAGACAAAATGGCAGCTCTCACAAAAGGATATCCTTTTGCATTTCAGGTGTTGGGATATCTTTACTGGGAAAACAGAGATGATCACACGATAGAAGATATTTTACCGGAATATGATCAGTGTCTGGATGAATATGTGTACAGTAAAATCTGGTCGGAGTTGTCAGAGCTTGATAAAAAAATATTGTCGGAAATATCGGTAAGTGGTGAAGAAAAGGTAAAAGAAATCAGAGAAAAACTGGATATGAATTCGGGATTATTCTCGGTATATAGAGACCGGCTCAAAAGAAAGGGTGTTATAGATACCTCTGAGTACGGTAAAATTACTCTGACGCTTCCACGATTTGAAGAATTTGTCAAAACGCGCCAAATGTAATATACTATATCCAACTGAAACATTAACATCATAAAGGAGAAGTACAATGAAAGAATACAGTATAGGTACAAAGTGTGTACAGGCAGGCTATGAAGCCGGAAACGGAGAACCGAGACAGATTCCGATTATCCAGTCAACTACATTCAAATACGACACAAGCGAGGATATGGGAAAGCTTTTTGACCTCGAGGCAGAGGGCTATTTCTACAGCAGACTGCAGAATCCGACCTGTGACACAGTAGCAAGAAAAATCGCAGCTATGGAGGGTGGCACTGCTGCCATGCTCACATCATCAGGTCAGGCAGCCAATTTTTATGCCATGTTCAACATATGTGAGTGCGGAGACCATATCGTGGCATCATCATCCATCTACGGAGGCACCTTCAATCTCATCGCGGTAACTATGGCAAAGATGGGCATCACAGCTACCTTCGTATCACCTGATGCTACAGAGGAGGAGCTCAATGCGGCCTTCAGACCAAACACCAAGCTCATGTTTGGTGAGACTATCGCCAATCCTGCACTTACAGTGCTTGATATAGAGCTTTTTGCCAAGGTGGCACACGAGCACGGAGTACCGCTTATAGTGGACAATACATTCCCGACACCTGTAAACTGCAGACCTATTGAGTGGGGCGCAGATATCGTCACACACTCAACCACCAAGTATATGGACGGACACGGAGCTACACTCGGCGGAGCAATCGTAGACAGCGGCAAATTTGACTGGATGGCACATGCAGATAAATATCCGGGACTCTGCACACCTGATGACAGCTATCATGGCATCACATATGCAGAGAAATTCGGCAAGGAGGGTGCGTTCATTACCAAATGTACAGCACAGCTCATGCGTGATTTCGGCTCTATGCAGTCACCACAGAATGCATTTATGCTGAATCTTGGTCTTGAGTCACTTCATGTGCGCATGCCAAAGCATGTGGAAAACGGACAGGCAGTGGCAGAGTTTCTGGAAAACCATCCAAAGGTTGACTATGTAAACTACTCTGGGCTTCCTTCAAACAAATACTATGAGAGAGCACAGAAGTATCTTCCAAACGGAGGCTGCGGAGTCGTATCATTTGGCTTAAAGGGTGGCAGAGAGGCAGCGTCTGCATTTATGAAGGCTTTAAAGCTTGGCGCAATCGAGACACATGTGGCAGATGCGAGAACCTGCTGCTTAAATCCTGCAACAAGCACACATCGTCAGATGAATGATGAGCAGCTTAAGGAGGCAGGAGTACCGGCAGAGCTTATCAGAATAAGCTTAGGACTTGAGGACAAGGTGGATTTGATTGCAGATATCTCAAACGCACTTGACGCCATAAAATAATACATATATTCATAAAATACACAAAAAAAACAAAATTAGTAAAAACAAAACTTTACGAAATGACTTACTAATGATATAGTAGTGATAGATATGAAAGAGTTTTGATAATTATTTTTTGTGGGAATTATTATGAGTAATAGATTTGAAGATGAAAATAATATAGAGATGGATATAAAGACCGCATTCGCATCCTGGGGGAAGTCTGTATTTAAGTGCTTTCCGCAGGAAGGGCGTTTGAGGTCTTTTTTATCAGAGGATTCATTAGATGACTCAAAAGAGAAAACTGTGGATATTATAAACAATCCGTTTATAGACAGCATGGTTGACAGAAATAATCTGATGAAGGCTGTTGAACAGATTGCAGCGGGAGAAAAATTTGCTACTGTAGTATTGCATGCCAAGGAAGGAACAGATACCTACAGGATATCGTTCAAGTCGGTTTGCTTTGATGATGATGGCAGAACAGTTGAGGCAATAGGGCTTGCCGAGCAGCTTGATGACCGTCTCAACGAGAGTGAGATGGTGAATGCTTTAGGCAGCAACTTCAACAGTATCTACTATATAGATGTAGACAACAACAAGATGTACCCGTACAGGATGAATCCTTCTGTCCATGCTATGTTTGGAGAAGCGCTTGAAGCAAAACCAGGCTATCAGGAGATGATGGAAAAGTATGTAAATGCTATTGTCTTAGAGGAGGATAAGCTTCACATGCTTTTAGAGACATCAATTAATAATCTGCGCAGGCAGTTTTTGATAAAGGATACCTATCAGCATGATTACCGCATCGTGAGGGATGGACATGTACAGTATTGCAGAGCCAAGTTTGTCAATGTGTCGGGTGTTGGAGAGCTGCATAAGATGATAGCTGGCTTTTCGGATATAAGCCCAGAGAAGCAAAGAGAGCTTGAGCGTATAGCGTACGTGGATACAGTGACCGGAGGTAACAACTACGAGAGCTTTAAAAAGAAGCTGCGTGACAGAAATGTATCAGGGTATCTGATTTCCATGGATATTCACTCCTTCAAGATAGTAAACTCCATCTGTGGTGTGGCAAAGGGCGATGAGGCACTCAGATGGATTTCTGAAAACATACGCGGTGTCGTAGGACATAATGACATATCAGGTCATATAAATGCAGACAGATTTGTTATTTTCTGTGCGGACGACAAGATAAATAAGGTTATCAGAAAGATAGAGACCATCAATTTACAGCTCATTAAGATCTCAGAATCCTTAAAGCTTCCAAAGATTCAGCCATACTTTGGTGTGACAAAATGGGAGCCGGGCAAAAAGGTTGAGGAAGCATACAGCGAGGCCAACTTTGCCAAGAATCGGATTAAGGAGCGAAAGGACGTGCTCTATCAGATATACAGTCAGGCCGATACAGAAAGGATTGTCGAAGAAAAGCAGATGGAGGATAACTTCTACAGGGATTTAAAAGACAATCGTTTTGAGATATGGTATCAGCCCAAGTATGCTCCAAAGACCAACAAGCTGGTCGGTGCAGAGGGGCTTGTCAGGTGGAGAAGAGGAAATAATGAGATTATTTCGCCAGCCAAATTTATACCACTTTTTGAAAGAAACGGCATGATTAAGGCGCTTGATGAGTATGTGTTCCGCGAGGTGTGTACACACCAGAAACGATGGCTTGATGAGGGCAAAAAGATAGTTCCTATCTCGATAAACCTGTCCAGAGCGAGCCTGTACTTTGAGTCTGTGGTCAAAAGATATCATGATATAGCAAGAAGAATCGGTGTATACACTCATCTGGTGCCTATAGAGATTACAGAGAGTGCAGCCGTCGATAATGATGAAATCAAGAGTATTGCGGATAGGTTCCATGGTAATGGATTTCCGCTTTTGGTTGATGATTTTGGCTCAGGCTATTCATCACTTGCAACCCTCAATATGAAGTGCTTTGATACACTCAAAATCGACAAGAGCCTGATTGACTATATAGGAGATTCAAATGGTGAGAGGCTGCTTGTGCACACGATAGCGCTGGCAAAGGAGCTGGGAATCTGTGTGACTGCCGAGGGTGTTGAGAGCAGAGAGCAGGTAGAGTTTTTGAAGAATATAGACTGCGACAGTATACAGGGCTTTTATTACTCAAAGCCGCTGCCATTAGCAGAGTATGAGATGCTTTTGGAGGCATGATATAAGAAAATATAAGCAATATAAAAGAGCCGGTCACGTGACCGGCTCTTTTGAGGGGAGTATAAATAATTAATAAGAGGTATAACATTGAAAAGATTTCTCTCTTCGAAAATATTATAAAATAACAGTAATTAAAAAGCAACACTTTGAAACACAAAATAATATAATCTTAATAAAATGAGTTAATTCATTAAAGATTTAAAGCACTAAAGTACCAGCTGTAATGATTTTGGTAATTTATCATGGTTCACATCTCATAATAAAATGAATATCATAATGTAAATTCGTATTTTGGCGTATGGATGTATGAAATTTAAAATAGTTTATGCGGATGAGCTTTATAAGGTGCAAAAAGAGATGAATGCACTGCTTATAGATATAAGAACAAGAGAGGAATACGACAGGTCGCACTGGAAAGGCGCACTCAGCATGCCGATGGATATCACGGATTCGTATGAGAGTGAACTCGATGTGTCACAGAGTGTGATTTTCTACTGCACGCATGGTGGAAGCAGCATGAAGCTGGCCAGATATCTGGGAAACCGCGGTTTTGATACAGCAACAGTCATAGGTGGCTACAATGCTATGTGCGGATATCAAAAAAAGTTGCAGAAATATGGCTGAAACTATTTAAAAAAAACTAAATTTATGCAACAATATTAGATAACAATGTAAAGTACAATTATAGAAAGGCAGTTATACAATATATGGATAGATTTGAGCTTGTTGTGCCATGTCATTTTGGCCTCGAGGCAGTAGTCAAGAGGGAGATATATGATCTGGGATATGAGATAACACGTGTGGAGGACGGCAGGGTATCGTTTGAGGGTGATGCTGAGGCAATATGTAGAGCAAATATATTCTTAAGAGGCGCAGAGAGAGTATTACTTCAGGTAGGACGCTTTAAGGCTACCACATTTGATGAGCTTTTTGAAAATGTAAAGGCTCTCCCATGGGAAAATTATATTCCAAAGGATGGCAGATTCTGGGTGAAAAAGGCTTCATCCATAAAGAGTAAGCTTTTTTCACCATCTGATATACAGTCTATCGTGAAAAAGGCTATGGTTGAGAGAATGAAGAGGTCTTATCACATTGACTGGTTCCCGGAGGACGGAGCACAGTATCCGGTAAGGGTTTTTCTGTACAAGGATGAGGTGATGGTGACACTTGATACATCGGGGGATTCCCTTCACAAGAGAGGATACCGTCTGGCAACGAGCAAGGCACCGCTGACTGAGACACTTGCGGCATCACTCATCATGCTTACTCCATGGCATGCGGACAGAATACTTGTTGATCCGTTTTGCGGCAGTGGTACATTTCCGATAGAGGCAGCCATGATGGCAGCAAACATAGCGCCCGGTATGAACAGGGAGTTTACGGCTGAGAGCTGGACCAATATCATACCAAGAAAGCTGTGGTATGAGGCTGTGCAGGAGGCTGAGGATATGATAGATAGGGATGCGCAGGTGGACATCCAGGGCTATGACATTGACCCTGATGTGGTGGCTGCAGCCAGGGAAAATGCAAAGCGCGCCGGAGTGGAGCACATGATTCATTTCCAGCAGAGGGCTGTGGCAGATCTGCATCATCCTAAGAAGTACGGATTTATTATCTCAAATCCTCCATACGGTGAGCGTCTTGAGGAGAAATCAGCACTTCCGGCACTGTATTCACAGATTGGAGAGGCTTATAAGGGGCTTGATGCATGGTCAATGTATCTGATTACGAGCTATGAGGATACAGAGCGCTATATCGGCAGAAAAGCTGACAAAAACAGGAAAATTTACAATGGTATGATAAAGACATACTTTTATCAGTTTATGGGACCTAAGCCTCCAAGAAGGAAAAAGGATTAGCAAAGTATATGAAATATTCAAAGAGATATATTGCATTTACATTCATATTGGCACTTATTTTTGTGTCAAATTTCTACATTTATGCAAATGACAGCTCTACGCTTGGCGCGTTCAGAGGAGCACAGATAGATAATAAAGTATGGAGCCCGCTTGTGGCTGCTAATGTAAATGGCACTACCATCAGGCTTAAGATAGAAAATAAAGAGTATACGAGTGAGGATGAGCATGTGTACATGGATGAGAACAGGAATATAATGGTTCCCGTGTCAATGCTTCGCGATGCACTAAACAGCAGTGCCCATGTATACAATCAAAATGAGCTTCTGGTGGAAAAGCACAGTCTGACAGCTGATTTTAAGCTGGCAGACGACAATGGCTTTGTACAGTATAAGGGGCAGTTTTATGCAAGCTTAGACAAGCTGTCTAAGCTTTTGGATATGACCTGCAGCTTTGATACTGCGACAAATACACTGACTATGACAGACAAATCCGAGGGTGTATCAACGGTGCCTACAAAGTACGATCTGAGGGATAGACAGCGTGTGTCACTGATAAGGGATCAGGGCAGCTATGGCACCTGCTGGGCCTTTGCGGCCACAAGTGCACTCGAGTCAGCACTTATGCCGGAGGAGCAGCTTTTGTTTTCCGTGGATCATATGAGCATGAGCAATTCCTTCAACGTCAATCAGTATGACGGTGGAGAGTATACCATGGGAATGGCATATTTAGCAGCATGGCAGGGACCGGTTTATGATGCGGATGATCCTTACGGAGACGGAGTGACCCGCGATGATCTTACTGCGGTCAAGCATGTGCAGCAGATGCTCATTATAGATGGCAAGGATTATCAGGGCATAAAGGAGGCAGTTTTCAAGTATGGTGGTGTGCAGACATCGCTTTACAGTACAATATCAAGCTCCAAGACAAAGACTCCTTATTACAATAAGCAGACTAATTCATACTGTTATATGGGGCAGGAGAGGCCAAATCATGATGTGGTGATAATTGGCTGGGATGACAATTACCCTAAGGAAAACTTCAATGTGGATCTGGAAGGGGACGGAGCCTTCATATGCCAGAACAGCTGGGGCAGCGGGTTTGGAGACGATGGCGTGTTCTATGTGTCATACTACGATACAAATGTAGGCACGCACAATGTTGTTTACACAGAGATTGAGGATGTGGACAACTATGATAATATTTACCAGAGCGATTTATGTGGCTGGGTAGGAAAGATGGGCTACGACAAGGAGGACATGTATGGAGCAAACATATTTACCTCACAGTCAGCTGAATCGTTAAGGGCTGCCGGCTTCTATGCTACAGCAGCGGATACCTCATACAAGCTGTATGTGGTTAAGAATTTTGAGAATGAGTATTCTTTCAAAAATAAGACACTGGTGGCTGAGGGTTCACTAAAAAATGCAGGCTATTACACGGTTGATTTTGATGAGCCTATTGATGTAGAGTCTGGAGAGCGTTATGCAATTGTGCTCTATATAAATACACCGGGCTCGTCTCATCCGATGGCTATAGAGTACAATTCGGGAGAAGCATACATGTCTACGGTCAATCTGGATGATGGCGAGGGCTATATCAGCTACGATGGTGTGGCGTATATCAATGTAAAGGAAAAACAGGATTGTAACCTCTGTATAAAGGCCTTTTCTGATAACAGATGATATGTACAGAAATATTCTAAAGATAATAACAGTATTTTTCGTTATGCTTGCACTTATCGTGCCGGTCACGCTTGAAAAGCTTCCGGCTATAAATGAGAAGTATGATATGGCAAAAGCACTGGAGGATAATGTGCTGCAAAACTATGTCAAGGCATCCACAGATGCAAAGCAGGAAAAGAACCCTGATGAGATACTGCAGGAGGGGGCTGGCTTTGAGGAGGATTTAAGGATAGAGCTGCCGGACGATTCAGAAGGGGAGAGGCAGAGCATATCAGTGGAAACCGATGCCCTGACACAGACTGTCTATGTGAAGCTTAAGACTGATGTGGACAATTACTTTACAAAGTATTCCATGACAGGCAGGTCAAATCATATAGACTCCATGCAGTACTACCGCAAGGGGGCAGATGGTGTGATATCTATCACTACAGACAAGCTCTATCAGGTGAAGCAGCGTATAGAGAGCGGATATCTGTATCTGAGCTTTGTCAATCTGCATGATATATACGATAAGGTAATCATAATAGATGCAGGTCACGGCGGCCGTATGACCGGTGCCGTGCGAAACGGAATAGAGGAAAAAAGCATCAATCTGGACATAGTGCTGGCACTTAAGGAGCAGCTGGACAGCTATTCTGGTGACAAAAGGCTTGGTATATTTTATACCAGGACAACAGACACCAATCCTACACTGCAGCAGAGGGCGGCGCTTGCCAATAAGGCAGATGCGGATTTATTTATAAGCGTGCATTGCAACTCATATGAAAAGGGCAATTTCACTTCAGTTTCGGGTACACAGGTGCTCTACAGCCAGTCGGATGACAGAGAGCTTGGAAGCAGGCACCTTGCACAGATTTGCATGGACAATGTGACAGCTGCGACAGGAAACAGGGCATTTGGATTGCTTCCTGCGGATGACATATATATAATAAGAACAAGTGAAGCCCCGGTTGCACTTGTGGAGGTGGGCTTCATGACCAATAGGCAGGAGCTTGACAATCTGGCAAATGCAGACTACCAGAAAAAGGCGGCGCAGGGTATATACAACGCAATCATGCAGGCTTTTGATGAGGGCTACTAGCTGTACCTGGAGATTGTGTGTATAGTAAATTGTCTGTATAATAATAAGAAGAAAGGAATAGATTATGACAAAAATTATATTTGCAACAGGAAATAAGGATAAGCTCAGAGAAATCAAAGAGATACTTTCAGACTGTGACGTGGATATCCGGTCAATGAAGGAAGCAGGTATCAATGTGGATATAGTGGAGGATGGAAAGACCTTTGAAGACAATGCGCTGATTAAGGCACGCGCAATAGCGGCACACACAGATGCAATCGTTCTTGCAGACGACTCAGGACTTGAAATTGATTATTTAAATAAGGAGCCCGGTGTATACTCGGCGCGCTATATGGGAGAGGATACTTCCTATGATATAAAGAATAATAACCTAATAGAGCGTCTGGACGGAGTGCCAAAGGAGAAGCGTACAGCACGCTTTGTGTGTGCTATCGCAGCAGTACTTCCTGATGGAAAGGAGCTTGTGACCAGACAGACTATGGAGGGCTACATAGGCTGGGAGATAGCAGGTGCCAATGGATTCGGTTATGATCCTATCTTCTATTTAGATGAGTACGGCTGCTCTTCGGCAGAGCTTACTCCGCAGCAGAAGAATGCCATAAGCCATCGAGGTAAGGCTCTTCGCGCCATGAAAGAGATGCTTGTGAAGGAAATCTAAAGTATATGCACTGAATTGCAACGTATACGGATAAAAAGCCTGCCGGAAGGCTCATTTAAGCTGACCGGCAGCCACTTTTAAAAAAATATAAAAAAAATAAAAAAAGTTGTTGACATATTCTTCCCTTTGCTATATACTAATTCTTGCGTCACGGAAAGAACGCAAAACAAATCCTTCGGGGTGTGGCTCAGCTTGGCTAGAGCGCCTGGTTTGGGACCAGGAGGTCGCAGGTTCGAATCCTGTCACCCCGACTACATGCGGGTGTAGTTCAATGGTAGAACACCAGCCTTCCAAGCTGGATACGTGGGTTCGATTCCCATCACCCGCTTAGATATTGCAGTATTCGCAGTATCCCATATGTGTCTGTAGCTCAGTTGGATAGAGCACCGGCCTTCTAAGCCGGGTGTCGGGGGTTCGAATCCCTTCAGGCACATTTTTTATTTCATATCAATTCCATATGGACCATATGAAGTAAATATGGTGGGTATAGCGCAGTTGGTTAGCGCGCCAGATTGTGGCTCTGGAGGCCCAGGGTTCGAATCCCTGTATCCACCCTTTGCATTAGTGCAAATAGTGTCGTGCGCATTATATGCGTATCCGTGCGGCGCACGAGTATTACTCAAGGGCTATCGCCAAGCGGTAAGGCACAGGATTTTGATTCCTGCATTCGTTGGTTCGAATCCAACTAGCCCTGTTACAATCTAAATATATGGGATATTAGCTCAGGTGGTAGAGCACTTGACTTTTAATCAAGTTGTCCGGGGTTCGAATCCCCGATGTCTCATTAGCGTAAAAGAAGCCGTTCCTTGAACGGTTTTTTTGTGTTCAGGAGAATCGAGAGAGTGACCCCCCGGACAACGTAGTTGACCGGGGCGCTGGATAGAGGTAAATATGTGGGTATTATATGCATTTGGATCCGCATTTTTTGCGGGTATAACATCAATACTGGCAAAGTGTGGTATCAAAAAAACTGATTCAAACGTAGCAACTGCAATCAGGACAATTGTAGTTTTGATTTTTTCATGGATCATGGTATTTGTGGTCAATGCGCAGGGACAGATCACAGCTGTGTCAGCAAAGACCTGGATATTTCTGATACTTTCAGGAGCAGCGACAGGAGCCTCATGGCTCTGTTATTTTAAGGCACTTCAGCTTGGCGATGTAAACAGAGTGGTGCCGATTGACAAATCAAGCACAATACTGACCATTATACTTGCATTTATCTTTTTGAAAGAGGAGATAAACGCACTCAGGCTGGTATGTGTGGTGCTTATTGCAATTGGAACATATATGATGATTACCAAAAAAGAGATATCGCAGGAAGAACAAAACAAGGCAAACGGTTCTCATGGATGGCTGTTTTATGCAGTGCTGTCTGCAGTTTTTGCCAGCCTCACCTCAATACTGGGAAAGGTAGGCATAGAGGGAATTAACTCTAATCTGGGAACTGCAATAAGGACAATAGTGGTGCTTATCATGGCTTGGATAGTGGTATTTGTCACAGGAAAGCAGCACAGCATAAAGCATATAGAGAAAAAAGAGCTTGGCTTTATCTGCCTTTCGGGGCTTGCAACAGGCGGCTCATGGCTTTGCTATTACAAGGCGCTGCAGGACGGACTTGCGAGTGTCGTAGTGCCTATAGATAAGCTGAGCATAGTTGTGTCAATTGTATTTTCATATATCGTATTTAAGGAAAAGCTGACTATTAAATCCTTTACGGGACTGGTGCTTATCGTAGCGGGAACATTGATTATGCTGGTTTAATATATAAAAATATCTTGACGTTTTCCTGTTTTTCTATTATCATTGTTAACCGAAGAAATAATTACAGTTGACAATCATATCGGATGATATGTAATATAATGATATTTATTAATTGAGAGAAGAAACACAGGACACGAAGGAGATAAAAATGGATGCAATAAAACTGGCACAGGAGATTATAGACGGAAGGAGAATCACAAGGGATGATGATTTGTCCTTTTTCTTAAGCTGTGATCTGGACGAGCTGTGTAAGGGCGCAGATATGATCAGGGAGAAGTTTATCGGCGACAAGGTAGATTTGTGCTCGATAATAAACGGAAGAAGCGGAAAATGCCCTGAGGACTGCAAATATTGTGCGCAGTCAGCACATAATCATACAAACTGTGAGGTTTATGATTTCTTACCTGAGGAAAAGATACTTGAGGCCTGCAGGATGAATGAGAGAGAGGGCGTAGACCGTTTCTCGATAGTTACAGCGGGAAAAGCACTGACGGGTGAGGAATTTGATAAGGCAATACATGCATATGAGACCATGAACAGGGAGTGCAAGATTGATTTATGCGCGTCAATGGGCTTTCTTTCAGCAGAGCAGCTTCACAGACTGCATGAGGCAGGTGTGAGCAGCTATCACCATAATATAGAGACCTCAAAGCGCAATTTCCCGAATATATGTACCACACACACCTATGATATGAAAATAGAGACACTTAAAAAGGTGAAGGCAGAGGGCATGTATGCATGCTCAGGCGGCATCATCGGAATGGGTGAGACCTGGGAGGACAGACTGGATATGGCAGTAAGCCTTGCAGAGGTAGGAGTGGATTCCATCCCGCTTAATGCGCTTATGCCGATTGCCGGCACTCCGCTTGAGGGGCTTGAGCATATCAGTGAGCCGGATATACTGCGTACAGTGTCATTTTTCAGATATATAAATCCAAAGGCTGACATACGTCTCGGCGCAGGAAGGGCACTTCTTACAAATGACGGAGAGCTTGCATTCAAGTCGGGAGCTTCAGCCACAATCACAGGAAACATGCTTACGACAGTAGCCTGTGCCACAATCAGAAGTGACAAGGAAATGCTTGAGGGCATGGGCAGGAATGTGACACCTGAGTACATGAAATAAAGGTTACTATTCAGAATATAAAATATGTCAAAGATGCGTAAAATTATAACAATTTTGCGCATCTTTTTTAGTACAAACGACAGGTTTGGTTGCGGGGTAAAAAAAATTATTATATAATGAAAAAAATTACAGGTTAAATAAAGTGGATACATCGTGCTGTGCAGGTGTCACACCGGACAGTCATGAGGAAGTGCTTGTAACAATGAAGATGTGTCAGATTGATATTAAATAAGTTAATTAGTATATTTCATTTTTAAAAATAAGAGGTTACGGGGAAATATGTACAACGATAAAGGTAATACAAAATATCTGAAGCTGTTAAAACAGAATTATTCATCAAGTCAGGATGTAATCAGGGAGATAGTCAATCTTTCTGCGATTATAAACCTGCCAAAGGGCACAGAGTTTTTTCTGAGTGACATACATGGCGAGTATGAGGCTTTTTTACATATTATGAATAACTGCTCAGGTGTGATAAAGGAAAAGGTGGATTTAATTTTCAAGGATACGATTTCTGATTATGACAGACAGGAGCTTTGCACTCTCATATACTATCCAAGGGAGAAAATGGCTCTGCTTGACGAACAGGGCAAGATAGACAGTGACTGGTATGCCATGACGTTAAATCAGCTTATACTTGTCGCAAAGCTGCTCTCATCAAAGTATACAAGGTCGAAGGTCAGAAAGGCTCTGCCTAAGGAATATGCGTACATCATCGATGAGCTCTTGCATGCGCAGGAGGATGAGGATGCAAACCAGGTCAGATATCACAAGCAGATATTAAAGACTATAATTGATTTGGAGGATGCAGATGAGTTTATAATCGCTTTGTCTGCGCTGATTAAGAGGCTTGCTGTGGACCATCTGCATATTGTTGGAGATGTATTTGACAGAGGAGGAAGCGCGGATAAGATTCTCGATCTGCTTTATGATTATCATTCGCTTGATATTGAGTGGGGCAATCATGACATACTCTGGATGGGTGCGGCATGTGGCAATGATGCATGTATATGCAATGTTATCCGCAACAATCTGAAATACAACAATGTGGAAATTCTTGAGAATGCCTATGGAATAAGTTTACGCCAGCTCATGCTGTTTGGCATGAAAACATATGGTATAGAGGATGGAATTGAGGCGGCAAGGGCTGCCATCACAGTAATGCTCTTTAAGCTTGAGGGACAGCTTATACTTGCGCATCCCGAGTATGAGATGGGAAACAGGCTGATGCTTGACAGGCTTGACGATTTGCAGGATGTAGGAGTGGACAGAAAGCGCTTTCCAACCGTCGATGACGAGAGACCATATGCGCTAAATGATGAGGAGACTGTCATCATGAGAAAGCTGCACAGACAGTTTGTGACAGGACAGCGCCTGCAGAAGCATGTCAGGTTTTTGTATGACAAGGGTAGCATGTACAATGTATACAATGGCAATCTGCTCTATCATGGCTGTGTCCCGGTAGACAGCAACGGAGCCTTTGACAAGCTCTATATAGATGGTGAATTTTATCACGGAAGGGCGCTGCTTGACAAATGTGATGAGAAAGCAAGGGCTGCATATGTGGATAATCCGTACAAGGATGATGTGGACTTTATGTGGTTCTTGTGGGGAGGAGAAAAATCCCCGCTGTGCGGCAGAATGCTTAAGACCTTTGAGATGGAATACGTTACAGACAAGAGCATGTGGGAAGAGCCTTCGAACCCATACTACAGCAGGTATTACGATAAAAGCTTCTGCTGTCAGATACTGCACGAGTTCGGGCTTTACGATGATGATGCGCATATCATAAATGGCCATACTCCGGTTCACGCAATAGAGGGAGAGAACCCTGTCAGGGCCAATGGCAAGCTGTTTGTTATAGATGGAGGCTTCTGCCGTGCGATGAACAAGAAAACCGGTATCGCCGGCTATACACTGATTTACAATTCGCATGGTCTAAGGCTCAAGGCACATACACCTTTTACATCAGTGGAGGATGCTCTGATAAATAATACTGACATAGAGACATCATCGGAGGTCGAGGAGAATGACAAGAGACGTATGCTTGTGAAGGATACCGATATAGGAAAGAGGCTTATTGGAGAGATTGATGATCTGCACAAGCTTCTTGAGAACTACAGGAGGCTGTAGGGGGCTGTAGGGGGCATATATGGGACATGACCTTGACAAAAAAGTTATAAAGAGTTATAAAAAGATTATAAAGTTATAAAGAGTTATAAAAACTAGCAAAAGTTATAAAGAGTTATAAAACAGGAGCGCAGAGATGAAAAAAAATCCCTTTTCATTATCATTTGGCAAGGAACCGGTCAGTTTAATTAACCGTAATGTCCAATCATATGAGATAATTGATACCTTTGAAGATGAAAACCCTGCTTACCAGGTGTGTATGATTACAGGAGTCAGAGGCTCAGGGAAGACTGTAATGCTCACAGAAATCAATAAAACTTTTAGGGCAGAGGATGACTGGATAGTTATCGATTTGAGCCCTGAACGTGATTTATTACAGTCATTTGCTGCAAATCTGAGCAATTATCCAAGTTTGTCAGAGGTTTTTCGTGAAGCTAAAATAAATCTGTCATTTTTAGGGCTGGGCGTTGAAATAGAAGGTGTTTCTCCAATTACCGATTTAAATGTCGCAGTGACGAGGATGCTTGAAAAGATTAAAAAGAAGCATAAGAGAGTTCTTGTGACGATAGACGAGGCTGTATGTAATGATACAATGAAAGAGTTTGTCAGCCTGTTTCAGATATATATGAGACAGGATCTGCCGGTATTTTTGCTTATGACAGGTCTTTATGAGAATATTTATGAGCTTCAGAATGAAAAGACACTCACTTTTTTATACAGGGCACCCAAAATAGAGCTTCGCCCTTTGAATATAGGCATGATAGCTGAAAAATATAAGTCTATTTTTGAATTGACGGATGAGGAAGCTACAGAGATGGCTAAAGAGACAATGGGATATCCATTTGCCTTTCAGGTACTGGGGTATCTTTGCTTTAAGCATAATACCGGATGGCACAATGTGTTACCTGAATTCAGTCAGTATCTGGAGGAATACGTATACGAAAAGATATGGAGTGAACTGTCAAAAGGTGATAAGGAATTGTTGATTGCTATGGCAAAAACCAATGGCACTAAAGTGGAAGCAATACGAAAAACCATAAAAAAGGCGTCAAACAGCTTCAGTGTATACAGGAACAGGCTTATAAAAAAGGGATTGATTATTTCACCGGAGTATGGACATTTGGAGTTCGCACTCCCAAGGTTCAAGGAATTTGTGTTGTGTAGATAATTGCAGTTTTAAGGTGGAGGATAGGTTAAAGGAGCAGCATATGATTAAAGAGTAATCCGTCATGCAGGGTAAGCATGGCGGATTTTCGTATGTAATTGCTTGCGTCTGATACATTTTAGATACAAGTATCTGCTAATATATAAACAGCCATGCATAATACAGGCTAAATATATGCTCCTTAGGATTGACAGCAAAAGAAGAATATGCAAAGATTTATAAAGGATAATAAAGTTTTAGAAGGAATACGATGATAGAAATACTAATAGTAGAAGACGAAAAACCGATATCAGACCTCATCAGATTAAATCTCATGAAAGCAGGCTATAGCTGCACCTGTGCCTTTGATGGGATGGAGGCAGCAGATATTCTTGAGGAGAGAAATTTTGACCTGATAATACTTGATGTAATGCTGCCAAAGCTAAATGGGTTTGAGCTTATGGAATACATAAAGCCGCTTGGTATACCTGTGATATTTCTCACAGCCAAGGCCACTTTAGATGACAGGCTAAGAGGTCTCACATCCGGTGCCGAGGACTATATGGTAAAGCCATTTGAGATTGTTGAGCTTTTGGCCAGGGTAAATATAGTGCTAAGACGTTATAATAAGATGGAGCAGCAGCTTACCTTTAAGGATATAGCTATCGATACGAAAAACCAGAATGTATCAAAGGCAGGAAAGCATATAGAGCTTACACCGAAGGAATTTGAGCTGCTTGAGCTTTTGATGCGCAATAAAAATATCACACTTTTCAGAGAAAAGATATATGAAGAAATATGGGGAAGTGAGTACTCTGTCGAGTCGAGGACGCTCGATCTTCACATACAGAGACTGCGCAAAAAGCTTGATATAGGAGACTGCCTTAAAACCGTATTTAAGGCAGGATACAGGTTGGAAGAATAGAAAACTAAAGACCTTTGAATATGGGTAAGCGTAATATACAAAAAGAGGGCTAAATGAAATTCAGGTACAAGGTATTGTTCACAAATTTAATACTGCTTTCACTTGGACTGGGGCTGGTGGGTTACCTCATGATACACAAGAATTTTGAGCTTGCGAAGCAGACACAGCTTAAAAACGCTATTGTGCAGAATAATCTGGTACAGTCTTCGGTGGAGTATGAGCTTCTGCAGCTTTTGAATTCAGCTTCCGATAATTCCGTGTCTCAAAACGCAGATAACTCTGAAACCTCAAACAATAATACGGATAACAGCGGTGCCAAAAAAAGTAGTGTTACAGCATCCTCAATAACAGCACAGCTTCCTCAGATAGGAGGCCGCGTGAGCAGCAGTGTGCGTTCAAGGGATTCATTTTTCTACATATATTTTGATGGGGAAAAAGTATATACAGATGACAAAAGTGATGCAGGGATAAGTGACACACTTTTTAAAAATCTCACAACAGGAAACAAAAACTATGTGATAAAAGAAGAATCTCAAAAGCACTATATCTATGTTACATCGCAGAGTGTGATAGATGAAAAAAATCTCTGGATAGTAAGTAAATGCGATGCATCAGAGGCATATACACTGCTTGATGAGCAGATAAAATATTTCAGGCTGATAATAATAGTCATATTGATTGCAGAGTCGGCAGCAATGTATTTTATCAGCAGGTACATGACAAAGCCGCTCGAGAAGCTTAACCATGTCAGCGAGGAAATAGCGCAGGGGGATTATGCCACAAGGGTAAACGTAAAAAGTCATGATGAGATAGGGCTTCTTGCACAGAAATTTAATATCATGGCGCAGGCAGTATCGGAGCATGTAGATGAGCTTAACGATATGGTGCACAGGCGTGAGCAGTTTGTGGCGGATTTTACCCACGAGATAAAAACCCCTATGACGTCAATCATTGGATATGCAGACACGATGCGTTCACTGGAGCTTCCGAGAGAGGAACAGATGATGGCGCTTGGATATATCTTTTCGGAGGGAAAACGTCTGGAGAGCATGTCGCAGAAGCTCTTTGAGCTGATATATCTGCGCCGGCATGATATTGAAAAAGAGCGGGTGCATATGGCTGATATTTGCGCTGAGGTGGTAAAGGTTGTAAAGCCTGCATACGAAAACAGGCATCTTACTATAGAAACCGGGGTAGAGGATGCTGTGCTGACTGTGAATAGAGAGCTTCTGGTTACGGCACTTGTCAATCTGATGGATAATGCAAGGAAAGCGTCAGAAGAAGGTCAGCAGGTTGAGGTTACAGGAAAATTTGTGGACAATATGGCTTGTAATATACCTAAAGATAAAACGGATATAGGCGAAGCCGAATCAGCAGGTGACGGGAACTGTACGAGGGCATATGAAATCTGCATAATCGATCACGGAATCGGAATGACTAAAGAGCAGGCAGAAAGAATTTGTGATGAGTTTTATATGGCAGACAAATCAAGAGCCAGAAAAGAGGGCGGTGCCGGAATCGGAATGTCGCTTGTGGCTATCATATTAGAGCACCATAATGCAGTACTTTCTGTGGAAAGTGAGCCAGGATGCGGAACAACGATGAGGATTTTGCTGCCGTGGTAATCTGAACGCAATATAGATATTAAAAAAGGGTAAATTCGTAAGATTTAAAGGAAGATATGAAAAAATACAGCTTCAAATTAATAATAATGTCTGTTGCAGTAATCTGTATAGTAATAGCAGGCATCATGGTGCCGGGCATAGTGCTTGAGGCAAACCAGAAAAGTGAACATGATCATGTGGCGAAGGTTCCTAAAAGCTATCTGCCTTCAGGCTCTGTAATGGCAAAGGAAGCATCTGCCAATCTGAAATTGTCGGAGAAGCTCTCGCTCATAGATGGGCAGTGGGACAGCACGACAGATGATGCTGCCTCTTATGAGATGGATGAGCAGGACTATCAGGCAGTTGCCACATGCAGAAAAAGCATGGAAAAGCTTTATGACGAAAAGCTCTATCCTGTAAATCTTTCACCTGACTATTCTAACTGGTATACGTGGGAGACAGCAGCAAAAAAGGCATCGGATAATACCTTTAACACATATACGGCATATTACTGGATAATCAGGTTTGAGAAGTATGATGGTACGCAAAATCATACCATCTGGATGCTTGAGGATGGGACAATCATTATGGCAAAAGCATATATGAAAGATATTAGTGATATGAGTGAATATAAAGCAGTTTTGCAGACAGATGGTGAATCACAGGCAGAAAATGATATGCTTGCTTACAAAGGATATTTTGACTACAGCGGGATAGATTTTTCAAAGCTTAAACTGATATCCGAGACAACAGCAGTGGAGCAAAAAAATAATGAAAGCTATGAGGTGCTGCAGTTTTTACAGGAAAATGAATATGTGTATGCGGTCCATGAGAAGTGATAAAAACCCGGTTTGCATAAGTATGTGCAGACCGGGTTTTTATTTTAAAAAATGCAATGTATGATACAAAAAGTTTACAACTGACATATATACTCATTATAACAACATGGAAGATAACTATTCTGAATAGTCACCGGGAAAGAACCAAAAGGGAGGAGAGCCGCATATGGATAAAAGGGGTAACATATCTTCACGAAATATGAGATTATTTGCAGCAATTATGACACTCATCGAGGCACTTGTCCTCACATCACTCACAGGCTGTGCAGATAAAAAGGTAGATTATGGCACTGATACAGAAAAACTGACAAAAAGTGCTGTATGCAATGTAAAGGATTTTAGTACAGATGAGACCTACAGCGATGAGTTTTCCGTGCAGACAGAAATTGGAAATGTAAATATAGATATAAGTGCAAAAGTGGAACTGCCTGATTGTAAGACAATGTCAGTAGTTGAAGTGGAAAAGATACCTTATTCTGCAAAGTTCAAGGAAAAGGTATTGAAGGCATACTTTGGAGAGTCACAGATTTATTACTATGATAAAGAGCATTGGACAAAAACACAGCTTCAAAATTTTATTGATTCCATAAATTCCTCAACAACACCAACTGATACAACTGGTACAGGAAACAGAGCTGAGTTTTTGAAGGAATATACGCATTATCTGGAAAATGCCGGGGATGAATGGACTATAGCTACAGAGTATGATTCATGTGATGAGTTTGTAGGGAAAAAAGGAAACACCTGGTATAACGTGAATTTTGTTGCAGATGGTGATGAAAATAAATGGCTGTCGGGAGTTGGCGCAGGTCCGATTGAGGGATATACCAAAAAGGCAGGAAGTAATGAATATGAGTGGAGTAATATATTTAACGATGGATATGTGCAGCAATACTTTGGACCGGATTCACTCATGGAATATGATACGGTAAATGATATCACGGATTCACAGGATACATCGGGAGAGGAAATCGCGCAGGAGGAAAATGAATCGGGTATCACAATAGAAGAAGCGGGGAATATGATAGACAGCTTTTTGAAAGAGACAGGTTTTTCATCCATCCCGCAGACTGAGAGCTCGCAGCTGAAATGGAGTGGATATAACGAAAGAGCCGATCATGTGTATCAGGAAGATGATATACATGAGTGTGTAAGTGGTTATAGATTTTACTACAATATCGGAGTTGGCAAAATATTATTTGATGATGCTTTAAACCCGATGGATTACAGCGGATACAATATGAAATATGGTGATAGTATAGAGGATACTTTTGATAATGAATTCTACAATTTTTATGTTGATAAATATGGTATAGGTACTTTTTATATAGACAGCCCGGTAAGTATAGTAAGAAAACAGGAAAATGTAGAAATGCTTCCTTTAGAAAATATATTTGATATTGCCCGGGATGAGCTTAAAAACAATGCTGATGAATATGTACTGGATACAAATGTAAAATATTATACTCTGAAACTTGCATACATAAGGGTAAACAACCGGACTGATATGCAAAAATACAGTTATATTCCGGCATGGAGTCTGGAATTGCTGCAGAAAGGCACTGCAAATGCATGCCCTGTATTTATCAACGCGATTGACGGAAGTGTGATACATCCGGACGATCTGAGTTAAGATACAGAATGTTTACATCAGACCGTACCATTACAGGAATAATTATGTTGTAGAAAAAATGTGACATATCAGGGAGGATTGGCATATGAGAAAACACACAAGAATACTCGCAGCGGCTATGACGATCGTTGAAGCGATAGTGATCATCTCACTGGCAGGCTGTGCCGGCAAAAAGGTAGATTATGGGAATGAGAGCGAAAGTAAAGAGACAAAAAATATGTCTGCCTTAGCTGATATCAAGGCAGACTCCGGCTGGAATGAAAACTTTACCATACAGACCGGTAATGGCGAGAAAACAGTATATGTAAATGCAAATATTGTAGTTCCGGACTTCGATAATATGTCGGTTGTTGAGGTGGAAAATGTAAAGATAGATGCTGATTACAAAAAGCGTTTTCTGGATTTATATTTTGGAGGGAACGAGTACTATTATCACGATCCGGATCATTATACTGTTGACGAACTGAATAAGGTCATAGAGTACTGGCAGAAAGAACAGGATGATACTTACAGGGAGTGGTTGGAACAGCGACTGGCTGAATACAGGGATAAGCTTGAAACGGCAAAGACTACTTATACCGTGGCAAAGGATCTCGAAAGCTGTGAAGTATTTGCAGGCTACAAGGGGGATGTGTTCTGTGAGGTGGAGTTTGAGGCTCACAAGGTACATGCTTATGCCTTGTCTCAGTCCGGGACAGATTACGGTCCACCATCTTTAAGGAATGAGGACTATGATACCATAACGCAGAGTTTTCAGGATGAGGATCTAAAGGATAAGGCAGACGAGACCTCAAATGAGGGCAGTAAATCTGCCGCATCAGCCAAAAAAGAAGCCGGGAATTTCCTTAGTAAATTGGGAATGCAGGATCAGGTGGAACGAGGTGAATGTGAGTGCAGCTGGGTAGGTTTTAATTTCGAGATCGAAAAGGAAAATGATTATCAGACAGCAGCGTGGGGATATATTTATTCATACGCGACCGGCATAGACGGCATCACATTTAAGGATGGATTGGATAGGGATACCTATTTGTCGGTGTATGAAACAAATGATAGTGATACAGATGATGTTACACTGCCTGACAGTACACTTCTTACAGTCACGGATGATGGAATAATCGATGTGCAGTTGGAATATCCGGTAAATGTAACACAGATTTATAAGGATGTGGAGCTTATTTCTCTGAAAAATATAGAGCAGATCATCAAGGCGGAGATTACGGAAAATCCTGATAAATATGATACTGCATCGTCATTTAATAAGCTGCAGCTTAGTTATCTTAAGATAAGAAGTGACAGTGAACCGGGAAAATACAGCTATGTTCCGGCGTGGGCACTGTCACGTATGGTAGACTACTCCAGTGAGCGAAATGTTATCTTTGTAAACGCTATAGATGGAACGATCATAGATTTGGAAAATTCACTGTAAAGGAGAGGCTATGAAGAGGAAAAACGTTATTATACCGGCAGCAGTTCTTGCAATAGCATTAACCGGCTGTTCAGGAAAAAAAGTAGATTACAATATGGAAACTGAAAATATAAACACAAAAGCAGGAAGCGATATAAGCGCGTTTGACGACAGTACGAAATGGAATGACAGCTTTTCTGTTGAGACATCGGACAAAAGTGTGGATGTGGATATTTCAGCAGACATTACCCTGCCGGACTGCAAAAGCATGTCGGTTGTTGAGGTGCAGAATATAAAGGTAGATGCCGATTTCAAAAAGAGTGTGATAGAGGCTTATTTTGGCGATAGTACCATATATTATCACGACATACCTCATTATACGAAAGAAGAGATATATCACAGCATGGAAGTTGTCAAAAATGAGATTGCCGGGTATCAGCAGGAAATTGATGCGGGACTTATCACAGAAGAGGGCGTCAGCAGTGTGATGAAAAGTGAAAATGATCTGCTGGAACAGTATGAAAAGGCAGAACCGTCTGCACTGGATACGCGTGAAATAGCCACAGATTATACGGATTGTAATGAGTATCTGGGATATATTGGTAATGTTTTCTGTGAGCTTAGATTTGGAATTGCTGAGGACGGTTCTCTTGAATATATTTCAGCACAGCCTCTTAAAGCAGGAAGTGAGGGCACATCATATGATAGCAGTGAGTATGGCTATTACGGACCACCATCATTTGAACAGGAGCAGGGTGTAGGGGGCCTTAATGGAGGTTCTACAGGTGGAGATACTACCTCTGCATATGACAACGAGTGTGTATTGACCAAAGACGAAGCTGTAAAGAAGGCAGAAGAATTTCAAAATAAATTAGGCAGGGCTTCACAGGTATATATAGGAACCTCAGACTACGAGTGGAGCGCAGGAGTGATAGAGGATGGCGATGATACCGTAAAAACTGATGATACAGAGAGCGTTATAAAGGATACAGCCTGGGGATATATCGTAGATTATGGTGAGGGTGTAGATGGTATAGCGTTTTGCAAGTCGCTCGATTTCACCCGGAATATGGATATATGGGAGAATCTCGATAACTATGATGATTTTATGCCATATGGCAATAGTTCCTTTATTGTGACGGATCAGGGAGTAACGGAATTTAGTATTTCTTATCCTGTTGATATTGTTAATGAGTCAAAAAACGTAGAACTCTTGTCAATGGACACTATAAAGGAGATCATCAAGGATGACATGACAAAAAACTCAGATCAGTATGATTTTACACAAAATCACACTTACAACAATCTAAAGCTCGGATATATCCGTTTGAAGGATGCATCTGACAAGGATAAATATACTTATGTTCCGGCATGGTGTCTGTCAAAACAGGATATGGGCTACGACAGATATCCGGTGTATGTGAATGCTATAGACGGCACGATCATAAGGCTTGATGATCTAATATAAGATACTGTTATTGGCTGTTATACAGTTTATACCTGGAGTTACATTTTTATATAATAGATCAGGTTCATATTTATTTGGAAAAGATGTGGAAAATATATGATTAATAAAAAGAAAAAATATATAGGGCGTTTGACACTTGCCGTTGCAATTACCTCTATTTTATTTTCGGGATGTGGGGCGGCACAAAAGGAGCTTGCACAGACGGACAGAGCTTCCTACGAGAAAATATCATACCAGACAGTTACGGTACAGAGCGGGTCACTCACACCGCAGACTACCATCAGTCTGAGAGCGCAGGGCTATACCAAGTTTTCCTATGGTGCGACAAACACGGAGCTTACGCTTGAAAAGGTGAATGTGGCAGTGGGTGATCATGTGAAAAAGGGCGATATACTGGTGGCTTTTAAATCAGGGGAGATACAGAAAAAGATTGAGGACTACAGCGGGCAGATCAGTCAGAATAAGCTTTTAGCAGAGCACTACAGGGCTATTATGAAAATCGATGATACTCAGGATTATTCAAGCGATATTGCCCAGCTTGATAAGGATACAGAGGTTGCCAAGCTTTATCTTGATGAGGCTAAGGAAAAACTGTCGAGATATCAGATCACGGCATCCGAGGATGGCACGATCACAGCAATGAACAATTCGCTTTTGGCGGGAGTTTTTGAACCGGGCAGCAATCTTATAACAGAAATCAGCGGAAACGGCAATTACGAGGCTGACAGACCGGAAGGTTATGACTTTAATGTAGGTGATGTATACACGGCAACAGCATCTGATATAGAGTTTGAACTTAAGGTAAAAGAGGTGGACGATAAAAAGCTTGTTTTTGAACCGGTATCGGACATGTCGGCAGTATCGGATGCACAGATATTTTCCATAGAGGTGACGCGCCCCGCTATAGAAAATGCTGTGTATGTGCAAAAGGACGCAGTACATGAGAATGATGGCAGGTATTTTGTATACACGCTGGATGAGAATGGATACAGACAGGCGGTATGGATAAATGCCGGAGATCAGGTGGGAGATTACCGGATCATCACAGAAGGACTTAAAAGCGGGGATGAGGTGGTTTTGCAGTGAAGATCAGAAACATTTTATCAATAAAAAAGCTGGCAGTACTGGGGATATGTGTGTCGTTTGTGGCAGGTGGCTGTGGAAAAATGACAGAAAGCAGCATACCAAAGCTTGAGGAGCCTGTAGCTTTAAATGAAGCCTACAGACCTGTGGAATACGGTACGATCGGCTCCATACAGGTGTTGATGGCTACCGCAGTTCCTAGGGATTACTGCAATTACTACAGTGCCAATGTAAACATTTCACAGATATATGTGGAGCCGGGAGATACAGTAAATGCTGGAGATGTGCTTGCTGTCTGTGATGTGGATGAGGCAAAAAAACAGTTGCAGGAATGTCAGGCTGCGCTGGCGCATGAGAATGAGACATATGAGATATCAGCTCAGATCTCGGATACGCAGATCCGATTATGGGAGAGCCAGGCCGCAGGGCAGGATAATAATGAGCCTGACCAGTCAGATGGAACTGCGGATGACACGCATGAAGCCGATGCAGACACAAATATTGATGAATATGCAGCAGTTACGGGCGAATTTTCAACAGAACAGACTGAGAAAAATGAGAGTACGGACGAGGATTACAACACACAGATCGCCACGGAACAGGAAAATCAGCGGTACGATAAGCAGCTTCACGAATACCGCGTGCAAAAGATCAATGAGCAGATGGCTTTATATCAGCAGCTCGTTGATGATGGAACGCTTAAGGCAGCTCACAGCGGTCGTGTCACTTACACTAAGAAGCTGACAGAGGGAAGGTCTGCTGCGGCATATGAGAATATAGTCATTGTCTCAGATACGGATGACCTTGTGCTGGATATAAAAGATACAGCCATAAATGAGTACAAATACAGCGATTATGACAAGAAATATGTGATAGTCGATGGCGAAAAATATGATGTCACCGAGTCTCAATATACATCAGAGGTTTTGGTACTTTCGAAGATAAACAACCGCTATCCGGATGTGTGCGTGGAAAGCAGGGAAAAGCCGTTTCTTACGGCAGGACAGATGTATCCGGTATATTTTGAAAAGACAAAAGCAAATCAGGCACTTGTCGTGGGAAAAGATTCCATCTATAAGGATGGCGATACTAGATATGTCTATGTGAAAAATGATGAGGGAGGCCGCGAGAAACGCATCATAACAACAGGTGAGTCTGATGAAAACTATACACAGGTCACAGAGGGCTTAAAAGAGGGGGAGCTGGTCTACTATAATTCTACAGATCAGGTTCCGACAAAGTACAGCAAATATACGGTAACAAGGTCTGACTTTGATATAGCAAACTACGGTGTGCAGTACAGCAGATCTGACGCAGGGACGATAACCGAAACCTGTGATTATGAAGGGCAGATCGTATCGGTCAATGTGAAGCAGGACGATACGGTAGAAAAGGGCATGCTGCTTTACGTGGTGGATACCGGAGAGGGCAAAGCTGCCATAACAGAGGCGAAAAATGCGATAGACTCGGAGAATGAATCCTATGCGCAGAAGATTGCTGACTACAATAAGCAGATAAAAGATTTATCTGAATGTGGTAGCAGCGCAGAAGAAAATAACCGGCAGGATGAAAAGCCGGATACAGCATATGATGAGCAACAGTTGAAAATGAATTTACAATTATTGGATCTGCAGAAAAAACTTGCCGGTGCAGACCACACCTATCAGCTTTCCCGGCTACAGTCAGCATATGACAGCATAAGCGCAGGAAATGACGGCAAAGGAAATATTTCAGTATATGCCAAAAATGACGGAAAAGTTTCAAAGGTGAGTGTCAAGGCAGGAGATAATGTGGAGGAAGGAGCAGATATCCTGCAGATAACCGGAAATTCCACGGACGTACTGCTGGTTCAGGTAAAGGAAAGCAATAGCTATAAAGTATATAAGGACAATATGGCAGATGTGGGAGAGCGCGTATCACTTGAGCTGGACGGTGCAACGATCTACGGAAGCTGCATCGGTTTTGCCGGTTATGGCGGGGAAGCTCAAAAGGGATATGTAAATCAGGATGATAAAGGTGTGCATATTACCGGAAACACAGATTCGGGATATGGAAATGCAGCATTTTATATAAAACTTGACAATGGAATACCGGATGACCTGACCGGGGCATCTGCTGTAAAGTCTGCTGTAAAGTTTTCTTATGTTTCTTTTAAAAAGGTGGTAGTGGTGCCGACTTCGATCATACACAAGCAGGTCAATCCGATGGACAAAGATGATATATCCTACTATGTGTGGAAAATTGATGGGGACAGCGTGGTAAAGCAGCCGGTAATATTGAGCGATTATACATCAGGCAGCAATACACTTGTGCTTTACGGTATTGATGAGGGCGATGAAATATGTTTGGCTTCGTAATTAATAAATTAAAAAACAGAAAATGGTTAAATCTGTGTCTGCTTATGGGAGTGGCTTTGTTTATAGCACTTTTTGTGTGCCACCCCATGTTTGAAAAGGGTGCGGGAAATCAGATACTCGACAGACTTTTTACGGATCATGCCACACAGCAGAATGAGTTTCCTGCACAGATGAGCCGCGAGGGAACATACGCGGTGGCAGATTATCCTGATTCGCAGTCAGTACTTGATAAGCTGTCGGGATATGAGCAAAAGTGGACTGAATATGTGGATATAGATAAGGTTTCCGCACAGCAGCTTATCACACTCTCAGGCGGACGCGCAGATACAGAGTTTGGAGGAATTAACAATTATTTTACAATAGGATATCTGCCGGGACTTTCTGAGTACGCTGAGGTTGTAAAGTCTAAGGCTGACACAGCCACATTCGAGTGCAGTGTAAGCGAAAAGACAATGGATCACTACGGACTTGTAGCAGGTGAAAAAATCTATTTACATGTACCTGATGGCAGTGGGAAAAAGGAAATTCCGTTTGTCATATCACAGATCTGCCGTGAAAAAGATATAAACGATCCATATTGGGCCAAGACGCTTTCGGATATGGGCGATGTGATATTTGTTTCGCAGGATGTTTTTGACGAAATGATGCAGTATTACAGCGAGGACAACATCAGCTACAGTGATTTTCTCATGCTGGATTACAGGCAGATCAATACGGAAAATGCCTCACTTTATGACGGTTATATGGAGCAGTTTAAGGATGCTGACAAGCTCTACAATGACAACATCCGTGATACGCTGGATGGCTTTTTTACACAGCAGAAGACGATAAAGCTGATGCTTTGGGCGTTGGAGCTGCCGTGTCTTGTGCTTTTGATTTTATTTATAAGAATGATATCTGCACAGATACTTTCGCTCGAGGAAAATGACATACTTGTTTTAAGAAGCCGCGGTGCGACAAAATTACAGGTATTTATTTTGTACTTGCAGCAGTCGGGAATAATAGCGTTTGCGGGCTGTGTACTCGGAATAGTACTCGGATATATAATGTGCCGCGCTGCCGCATCTACAGACGGATTTTTAAGATTTACGGCAAAGGATATAGGCACTTACAAATTTGTATGGCAGATGCTTGTCTATGCGGTGGCAGCGGGAGTTATCATGGTGCTGTTTATCACAGTTCCGGTGTGGAAAAAATCAAAGGATGCCATATCAGAGCGCAGCAGCAGGGGACGAATATCAAAGAAAAAGCCTCTTTGGGAGAAGTGCTTTATAGACGTTATACTTTTGGCTCTGTCAGCATATCTGCTTTACAATTACAACAAGCAGAAGAGTACGCTTGCGATATCTGTTCTTGAGAACAGGAGCATAGATCCTGTCATGATACTGGATAATTCGCTTTTTATATTTGCAACGGCACTTTTGTGCGTAAGACTTACCGGACTTATTATTCTACTTGTGGACAGGCTCTTTAAAAAGCATTTTTCTCCGGCAATGTATGCATCATTTTTACAGCTAAAACGAACCAGATACAATCAGGGATTTCTGGCAGTATTTCTTATCATGACAGTGGCTGGCGGTATTTTTGACGCGAATATGGCGCGCACCATGAACAGCAATATGGAAAAACGGATCGTCTACAATGTGGGTTGTGATGCGATATACAACGAAGATTTCAGACTCAGGATACAGAAGAATAAAGATGGCTCTGTAAACTGGATGTATGACGAGCCTGATTTCGGTAAATATGAGTCGCTCAAAAATGAGGGCATCTGTGACGGTGTCACGCGTGTGCTTGAGGACGAGCGGGTAGACATTTCTGCAGGCAGTGGTTCGGTTCCGGATGCATATCTTATGGCGATAAACACAAAAGAATTCGGTGAGACTGCGAAATTGCAGAGTGACCAAAATGATGATATTAATGATGCGCACTGGTTCAATTACCTGAATGAGCTGGCAAAAGAGCCGGACGGAGTCATCATTTCCTCAAATCTGGCAAAAGCCCTGGGACTTAAAGTTGGTGACAGCTTAAATTACTCAAGGTATGTACCGGAGGCTGTCGATGATGATCAGATCTACGCATCCGAGAATGCAAAGGTATGTGCCATAGTAAAAGGTTTTCCGGGCTACGAGCGTTACACCTATGAGACAGATGCAGAAGGAAATGTGACCGAGCAGGAGAAATACCTGATCGTTGCAAATTATGCTACGGTTGTGGAAAAGTTCGGCATGACACCGTACAGTGTGTGGATGAATCTGTCAAAGGGAAAAACGGTGGATGATATATACAAAAATATAACATCCGCGCAACAGCTTATAGACGAGAATAAAAACTCAGCCACAGTGCAGATCACAAACGGTATGTTTACCTTAAGCTTTATACTTTCACTGATAGTGTGCTCAGTAGGATTTTTGCTGTATTGGGTTATGACACTAAAACAGAGGGAGCTGCAGTTTGGTATATACCGCGCAATGGGAATGAGAATGAGAGAGGTAAAAGCAATGCTTTTAAACGAGCAGATATTTTTATCATTTCTGCCGCTTCTTGCGGGAGCAGGCATAGGTATAGCAGCAACAGCGATGTTTGTAAGGCTCATATCGATCATATATCTGCCGCAGAAACACAATATCGGAGTAAATGTATATATTTATCCATCTGATATGCTGGAGCTTGCAGGAGTACTTTTTGTGGCTGTAGCCGTATGCTATGTGGTTATCAGCAGACTGCTTAAGAGTATGAAGATAGCACAGGCACTAAGGCTTGGAGAAGATAGTTAGCAGATAAATGAGGTCGTGACATATGGAAAATGCGATAATTGCTCAAAATATAAAAAGATATTTCAAGGCGGGAGATGGTACAACAGTCCACGCACTTGACGGAGTATCCATGGAGATAAAAAAAGGAACACTTGCCATCTTAAAAGGGCGTTCCGGCTCTGGAAAGACCACACTTCTTAATATCCTTAGTGCGCTTGATATGCCGACAGAGGGAAGTGTGAAGTTTCTGGATAAAAACCTCGAGCAGATGACCGAGAAAGACCGGGAAATGCTAAGGCGGTATGAGATGGGATTTGTATTCCAGTCTATAGCACTAATTCCCACGATGACGGCATATGAGAATGTGGAATTTGCCCTTAGACTTGCGAAAAATAAACGTCAGATACAAAAGAATTTGACTGATATGGATAATGACATTGGAGATGCAAAAAACGATGTGATAAATGAGAATACGCAGGACAGAGTATCAGAGCTGCTGGAGCGTGTCGGACTCTCAAAGCGCATGGATCATATGCCGGATCAACTATCGGGAGGTGAGCAGCAGAGAGTTGCGATAGCGCGCGCTGTGGTTCATCGCCCGAAGGTGGTCTTTGCGGATGAGCCGACAGGAGCACTTGATACCGCTTCTGGATTTGAAGTCATGCGATTGTTCCGTGAGTTGATAGACGATGAGGACATCACAATAGTTATGACCACGCATGATCCGAACCTGATGGAGCTGGGAGATGAAGTGTTTGAGCTTAGTGACGGCATAGTAATTTAAATTAAAAGGGAGAAAACCAGATGATAAACTGCGATGGATTGGTAAAAATATATGAGACAGACGATAAAAAGGTGATGGCACTGGAGGGGCTTGACCTGACTGTGGAAACAGGGGAGATGCTTGCGGTAATAGGAAAATCCGGCAGTGGAAAATCCACGCTCCTAAATATGATAGGAGGACTGGAAACTCCAACGGCTGGAGTACTCACTATTGACGGAAAAGATATTTCCACATATTCAGAAGCTGAAATGGTGAGATACCGCAGGGACAAGGTGGGCTTTGTGTGGCAGAAAAGTGCCAAAAATCTGTTCCCATACCTGACTGTGCTGCAGAATGTCGAGGCAGTGATGATGTTTGAAAATGCAGGTAATACCGATAATTTAAAACACGGAGAAATTATAAAAAAGCGCAAGGATAATAATAAAAGCTATGCCCTTAAATTGTTAAATGCAGTGGGATTACAGGAGCATAAGGATAAGCTTCCGGCTCAGCTATCTGGAGGAGAGCAGCAGCGCGCAGCGATAGCGGTGGCACTGGCAAATAAGCCGGACATACTGCTTGCGGATGAGCCGACCGGAGCCGTGGATACAAGGACTGCTGATACAATCTATGAGCTGTTTCATAAGCTGAACAAAGAGCTTGGTATAACCATCATCATAGTGACACACGATATGGCACTTGCAGGCCGTGTAGACCGCACAGTGCTTATATCTGACGGAAAGGTAAGTACGGAGAAATTGAAGAAACACCCTGCAATGGAATATACGGTATTGGACAAGGCACACAGGATAAAACTCACTGATGAGATGCTTGAGGCAGCGGGGATAGAGTCTAATAAGGTCAAGGTTGATGTGCAGGATGGAAGGCTTGTGATATCGCGGATTTAAGACATATTCAAATCATCTAAAAATTTAGAGCATTTATGGTTGTAATTATTTTGTTTGAAAAATACTGTGAGTTTGTCTATAATTGAGCTATAGATAATTTCAAGAGGTATAATACAAAATGATAAAAATAGGTATTTGTGACGATGAACCGATTGTATGCGAAATACTAAAAAAGAAAGTCAGCATATGCTTAGTAGAAACGAATACAGAAGCGGAGATTGAATGCTTTTATAGTGGTAAGGAACTATTAGATAACAGTAAAAAACCGGATATTCTATTTCTTGATATAGAGATGCCGAAGCTTGATGGGATAGAGACTGGGAAAAAACTTCGTGAAAATGGAAAAGACTGTAAAATTATTGTTGCAACAAGCAGAGTAGACAGGTTTAAGGAAGCCTTTCATATAAATACATTTCGCTTTATTACAAAGCCCTTTGAAATTGATGAAATCCGGGAAGTGTTGCAGGATGCGGTTATATCGCTTGGTGGAACAAAGAAAATAGAGGTATATCGAAATAGAGAAAAATACAATATATTGTGCAAGGATATTTTTTTCATAGAAGCTGTTGAAAGCTCGATAGAATTTATTTTGGAAGAAGGAAGATACAGGAAAGAAAGCTCATTGTCAGAATTGGAGAAGGAGTTGGAGAAAGCAACTTTTTTCCGTATTAATAGGCAGTGTATAGTCAATATTGATAAAATAGAAAAATATGAAAAGGGAAATATATTCATTCATGGATATATAAAAAGGGTATCCCAAAGGAGAAAGAAAGAATTCCAGATTGCGTATAGGGAACATTTGGTATGAGAGTTGTACTTTTTATAAATTTATTATTAGAAATTGTAAAATATATTTTAGCCGGAGAGGCTGTGTTTAACATAAGCCTGATAAAAAGATACAGGGTTGGACTAATTGTAGCACTGAGCATGACAATTTTAGCAGTGAGTATTAATGATAAGGTAGAGATTTTATCATTTATGGTTTTACCTATTATTTTTGTTATCCTATTTATAACAATGGGTGGAAAACGGTGGAGCAGGGTGACCTGTTTTGTGAAACTGACTTTTTTGATTCTTTACATGGATTATGTTATTGAATTGTTTATGAAACTATTTGCGTCATCCGGGATTAAAAGCGTAAGAGGATGGCTCATAAGTAATGTGATTTCCATATCACTTTATGGAAGTATTTATGTGATTAGGAGATACAAGAGTAAGGTTGAAAATACAAGGCTGGAACAAATTGGAACGGGGATCATGTATGCAGGCATTGTTATGATGGCGGTTGCAATACCACTGACCATTGCAGAACTGAATATTTTATCAAAAAAATATAATAATATGGGAAACATGAAAATGATACAGCTTTTGTCGGCAATGTCTATGTTGGGTATTGTTATATTAGGTTTAGTACTGATTTATATATATGGTATGAACCAGAAAATGAAGAGCTATCTTGAGATTGAAAGAATGTTAAAGCAAACTCAGAAAAACTATTATGAGGCAGTGATAGAAAAGGAAGAGAATACAAAGAAATTTCGGCATGATATATCTAACCATATTATGTGTATAGGAGAATTGGCAGAACAGGGAAAACTAGATGAAGTAAGAAGGTATATTGATGATATACAAATAGAATTGAAAAGAATACATAATTGTTGCTACAGTGTTGGAAATACAATTATAGATGCGCTATTAAATCGCTATGTGAGTCAGTTGTCAGAGGATGTAAAGGTCACTGTTTCAGGAGCCATACATGAACAACTACCGATAAGTGATGTTGAGTTTTGTACTATTTTTTCAAATCTTATGAAAAATAGTGTTGAGGCATTACAGCATATTGAGGGAGAAAAATATCTTTCAGTAAAATTCTATACCGGATCAAATGATTTTGTTCTTGAGCTATGCAATAGTGCATCAAATCAAACATTTGTAAATAATAATGGATTGCCGGATACTACCAAAAAAGAAAAAGATAGTCATGGGTATGGCTTACAAAATGTAAAGGATACAATTAATAAAAATAATGGTAAATTTTATTGGGAATCATCGGCAGAAATGTTTAAAGTGAAGGTACTGTTGCCCAATATTTAACAATATTATGGGTTTTTCAGAAAATGTGATATCGTTGATTTGTTTCATTCGCGGGGTTAAGTGCAACGTTCACGGGGTTATTATTGAAATATGGTATTTGTCATGTTATTTTTATCTCAGAAATGAGGAGGACAAATACCATGTTTTTAATTTATGATAAAGTAGCCGTGTGTGGCTGGGGATTATGGGAAGAGATAGCAAAAATTCTTATGGGATAGAATTTCATTAGAACAATTGATAAAGGGAATGATAAATGAGATATACTTTCATAAAACAACATGATGCAACAGACTGTGCAGCAGCTTGCATGGGCATGGTCTGTCTGCACTATAAAAAAGAGACAACAATTACAAAATTACGTGACATGATGGGAACAGACCTGAAAGGAACAAACCTTATAGGGTTGTCTAAGTGTGCAGAAGAACTTGGATTTAACTGTCAGGCTGTAAAAGTAGATAAAGAGGGTTTTGTTAGCAGATATACATTACCGGCTATAGCAAATATCGTGACAAAGGAAGGCTTATCGCATTTTGTAGTGATATTTAGAATCACAAAAAAGTATGTGATAATAGGTGATCCGGCTAAGGATCTTGAGAGACTGACTATAGACGAGTTTTATAAGAAATTTACAGGGGCCATGCTCCTGCTGAAACCAAATAGTGAGTTTGAGCGTGAAAAGATAAAGGGAACGAAGTTATTCGACAGATATATAAAGTTGCTGCTTCCACAGAAGAAGCTGTTTATATATGCGCTTGTAGCATCACTTTTGGTTACACTTCTGGGAATTTTATCATCACTTTTTAACAATATAATATATGATGAAATACTTCCGTATCAGCAAAAAGATGTATTAAAGATGATGCTTGCGGTATTTCTTGGAATATCACTGACATCTACATTTGTAAGTTTTGTGAGACAGTGGATTCTCATGCATCTGTCCATAAAAATTGATATACCACTTATGCTTGGTTATTTTGAACATATATACAAATTGCCGATGAAATTTTTTGCGAGCCGTAAGACAGGTGATATTACAACCAGATTTTCGGATGCATTTACCATAAAAGACATATTTACCAGTATAGCATTATCACTGATCATGGACATATCAATGGCTTTGATAACTGGAGTAATACTTTTTCAGATGAACCCGAAGCTTTTTGCAGTGATCATAATGATGACTCTCATAAGTATTGTACTCGTATTTATATTCAAGCAGCCATATAAGAAGATAAACGAAGAACAGATGCAGCAGTCATCCATACTCAACTCGGAAATAATAGAAGGGCTTCGCGCAGTTGAGACAATAAAGGGAAATGCCAATGAGGATATAGAGCTCGAAAGCATAGAGCGGGAATACATAAAATCTCTTAGGATAAGTTATAAAGAGGGCATGCTTTCAAATGTGCAGTCAACAATATCGAGTGTTATATCGGGAGTTGGTAATCTGGTGCTTCTGTATGTAGGAATAATGCAGGTTATAAATAACAACATGACGCTTGGAAGCTTCATGGCATTTAACACACTTGCGGGATACTTTATGGATCCTATAGGCAATCTGGTAAGCCTTCAGTTATCCATTCAGGAAGCAAATATTTCAATGAAGAGACTTTCTGAAATCATGGATTATGAGAGAGAGCAGAAAAGCGAGAGACAGTATCAGGAAATATCAAGTATAGATGGTGATATTAAGCTTGATCATGTCACTTTCAGATACGGAAACAGAAAACCGGCTTTGGATGATGTGAGCTTTATAATAGAAAAAGGACAGAAAGTGGCACTTGTGGGGGCAAGCGGAAGCGGAAAATCTACAATAGCCAAGCTGCTGCTCAAATATTATGAGCCGGAGGCGGGGGATATAACAATAGATGGGATGGATATATCAGAATATAAGAATGACGATATACGTCATGCGATATCATATGTGCCACAGAATATAGAGCTTTTTTCAAAAAGTATTTATGACAATATAAGAGTTACGAGACAGAGTGCAACGCTTGACGAGGTAAAAGAGGCTGCCAAAGCCGCTGATGCCCATGAATTCATAAAGAGACTGCCGATGCAGTATTATACTTATCTTGAGGAAGCAGGAAATGGTCTGAGTGGAGGCGAGAAACAGCGAATTGCACTTGCAAGAGCATTTCTAAAGGAAAATCAGTTTTATATCATGGATGAATCCACAAGTAATCTGGATTTTGCAACGGAAAATATAATCTTCGATATGATATACAATAAATTCAGAAAAAAGACCATGCTCATTATTGCGCACAGGCTTGCAACAGTAAAAAATTGTGACAAGATAATAGTAATGGATAAAGGAAAAATTGTAGAACAGGGAACACATCAGCAGTTGCTTGAGAGGAAAGGACTGTATTACAGACTGTGGGAAATGCAGCAGGGAAATTTTGTTATCAAAGAAGACTCAGATAAGGATGAACATCTTGCTGAGAATTTTGATGATGATGAGGGTGTAATGAGCTACACTTAGATGATTAATTTTTGTATGTAAAAGCTTTACATAGAGTCAGGACTGTCTGCAGACGGGAATGGCAAAAATAAAACAAAGAGAAAAGGAGGTACACATATATGGATATGTGTTACGATGGAGCATTAGTAATGCCATCAAGCTACGCTAGGATGAAAGAAGAGATGTGCTATGTAGAAGGTGGTACAAGTACGATAAAAGGAACTGCCAAAAGACTGAAGACACAGGCTGGAGCACTAATGGCTAGCTGGTTTTCACTAGCTATTGGGTATACATATGCTGCGGCTTCAGCAGCTGCGACAGGTGCAGGTCTTCCAATTTCAGTTTTTTCGGGGATAGGTGCGGGATATTGTGGATTTGTTGGAAATGAATATAGAAATGCATATAATTATTTTAGTCAAAAAAGTCAAAAATCCACTACAAAGTATAAAATGACAACAATAACATTTGCTATTGCTGTAACGGGGGTGTCTTATGGAAAAGCATAGATAATTTATATTGACTAGATTATAACACAAAATATTCAGCTTTTTTGAATATTTTGTGTTATATATAGGAATTTCCAAAATTTCTATACGATTTTTTCCAGTGGGAATAAGCTATGAAGGAAAAGGTGTACCTTTAAAACACTATTTTAACACAAGATGTAAAAGACTGTTCATATCTGAAACTTATTTAATTTAGATATGCAACGAACACATTTTATTTTCTAATGAAAATTATTGGATAGAATAAGGAGGAGAAATGAAAAAGAAGAATAAAATTATGTATGTTGGATTAATAATTCAATTATTGTCAATCGTATATATGTTAGTGTGTATGTGTGTTAATCATACAGTTTCAGGGTTTGTAACGATAACAATGTTTTTAGGACTTTTAATAACACTAATTTCATCGTTTGTTATCCGAAAAGAAAACACAGGAGTAAAAGAAAAAAATAATGCAATTATTTTTTTTACTTTTTTACTGATCTTAATAATGTTAGTAATTACATTTATTACAGTATAGTTGTAAACAACAGAGATAAAATAGTATGAAGGATAGCATATGAATACAATAACTCTTTCGGAAAATAAAACTTTAAAACTTCAAAATGTATTATCTGTGCAGGTGGATTTAGAATCTGAATCGGATGAACTCTTTGATATTGAAATTAATAAATTGAATACTTATATACAAACTCATGGAGCAAAACAGATTGGGCCATTAATTCAGGCTACGAGTTTTGAAATTAAAGATGACGGAGCTGTAGATATTAAAATGCAGTTTATGCTTCAGACAGACAACTTCATCCATAACGTAGAACCACCTTACAAGATGGATTCCATTTTACGTGTAAAGAACTGTCTCTATGCACGTTATATCGGACCGGAGGATAAGCTGAAATTTGCCTATGACAAGCTCGGAGTTTATGCATTTGAGAATGACATAGAGCTTGAAGGCTGCAATTATACTATCTATGTGGACAGGAATGAAGAGGATGAAACCATGGTTGCGGATGTATTCATGCCTGTAAAGGAATAAAAGAAATATGAGCAAAAGAGTAAAGAGTTTAGATGAAATAAGGGAATCAAGACTGCTGTTTGATAAAAATCCGCCGGCATTCGGCTATATACTTATAACAGTTGTAGCCGTTTTTCTTATTGTGGCAGTAGTATGGAGTATAAAAACACCAAAGGTGTATACCATACAGGCGCAGGGAACTGTGACGAATGATGAGTCAAATTACGTCATGTGCAGCTATACGGGTGAGATTCTTGACAGCAACATGGAAGAGGGCGCACTTGTGGAAGCCGGGGATGTGCTTTTTACAATTAAAAGCACTGATTATGATCTGCAGCAGACACAGCTTGAAGACAACAGAAAATCATATGAAGAACAGATATCACAGTATAGTCTTCTTATAAAATCAATAAAAGACGATACCAATTATTTTGACGAGACAAAAGCGGATGACGGTCTGTACTGGAGCCTTTTTGAAACCTACAAATCACAGGTGGAACAGAATAAGGTTGATGTGTCAACGTATCAGGCATATGGATATACTGATGAGCAGATTCAGTCACAGCTTGAGACAAATCAGGGGAAAATAGACGAAGTCTATTATTCTGCAATACAGTCGGCAGAAGCCAAGATCGCAGAGGCGGACCAGCAGATTAAATCAATTGATGCGCAGCTTGCGGCAGTATCGGGAGGACAGGATTCCTATGAAGTAAAGGCAACAGCATCAGGCGTGCTTCATATGCTGGGTAATTATAAGAGCGGAATGGTTGTACAGACAACGACCACTGTGGCAACAATCACACCGGAAAATTCGCAGAGATATCTCGAAGCATATGTTTCCACATCTGATATGGCCAGAATGCATGAGGGAGACAGAGTGCAGGTGGTTATGGACGGTCTGTCCCAGAATGTCTATGGGACGATAAGCGGAAGCGTATCACGGATAGACAGCAATGTCACTACACAGGAAGGGCAGGATGGAGCAACAAGCCGGGCATTTAAAGTGATGATAGTGCTAGACCAGGATTATGTGCTGAGCCGTGAGGGAGACAAGGTAGACGTGACTAACGGCATGACTGCGGCTGCAAGGATACAGTATGATAAAGTCACATATTTTAACTATGTGCTTGAGAAACTCGGAATAAAAACCGGAAAATGACATGGGATAAGGTTATGAAGTTAAGAAACAGAATAAGAATATTTGCAGTTATATTTATACTGGCTTTGGGAATGGAGTACTTACCGATGGCGGTATATGCTGCAGAAGTGACAGCGGAAGAAAGCGATATGGCAAATGATGCAGAACCGGATATGGATGAAACACCGGAACCGGACAAGGAAGACAAAACAGACGTACAGGATACGGGACAGAATATACCGGTAACGGATATCGAGATATCAGATCATGAGGAGGAAGTGGAAGTAGGAAAGACAATAAACCTTACAGCCACAGCACTTCCGGCGAATGCCACGGAAAGCACGATAACATTCCGTTCATCTGATATAAATATAGCAACTGTGACTTCAGCAGGTGAAGTAAAGGGTATCTCAAAAGGATATGTTACCATATATGTATCTGCCGGAAGTATAATAAAAGAGGTAAATCTGACAGTAAAAGTAAAAACCACCGGAATAAATATAAATAAAGAATATCTCGTAATGAAGCCGGGAACGGCATTTAAACTGAGCGTATCTGTGTTTCCGGCAGAGGCAGAGCAGGCGGTTTCATACAAATCAACCAACACATCAGTTGCAGCAGTATCGGGCAGTGGTGTGGTAACGGCAAAACAGACAGGTTCAGCTACGATAATAGTTTCAAATGGGGATTTGTCTGGCGCAGTGTCGGTAATCGTAAACAGAGATACGGAAAGTTCTGTGGCTGAGCCGGCAGCAGATAGTACAGACGCAGAAAATACAAGTGAACAGACATTTGATGAAAATACTGATGTATCCGAAACACCTGTAATAAGTGAACAGATGCTATATGAACTGTACACAGCAGGCAGATCGATGAAAGTGACCGGAGACGGCTACAGCATCATAATAGACGGAAAAAAGATAGTAAATTATAAAAATGAACTTAATACGGATATAGAACTCGAAAGGACAGGAGACTGCATAAAATTCAATCTCAACGATGGAGAGTATCTGTGCGGAGAAGTGACACTGCACATAGATGATGTAAAAGGAAAATATCTGTATCTATATAATAACGTAAAGCATAAATACGAACTTGTGAGTACAGAAGATATGAGCGGGCTTAATTTAAGCACACCAGGAAAGTATATGATTACGGCAAAGCCCATCAGAGAGGGCAGCGTAGCGGTCAGATATATACTGATTGCAGGTGGAATCGGCATAATTACAGGAATAGCTGTGTATGTGGCGGTAAAGAGAAGATACTGGTTCTGGTAAAGGTGTATGTAATCATGATTTACATAAAGTCGTGTCCGGTTGCAAACAGACATGGCAGAAAAATAATGTTTAGAAGAGAACAGGAGGAAAACAAAATGGAATTATGTTATGATGGAGCACTGGTGCTCCCAAGCAGTTATGCTGTAATGGATGAAGAGGAAATGACTTATACAGAAGGGGGTGGAAGTAGAACTTATAGAGGAAATCAAGGATGGGCAGCAGCTGTTGCACTTACATCGGCTGGTTTGTTTTTATCTGGAATGGGTAAAGCTGTAGGAGTTACAATTATTAGAGGATGTATAGGCGGAGGTCCAATTGCTTGGATATGTGGAATTGCAGCAACTGTAGCAATAATGTATGGAAGTGGGGCATTGGGAGGTCAAATGTATAGTGCAGGGTTTCAGGCATTATACTGTATGGCAAAAAAAGGAAAATTTACATTAAAAACAACATCCAATCCGTTTGGATTGTTTTCTGTTTCTTGAGGTGATTATGAGCAAAATAATTTATGTGTCAATTGCAATACTGATTTATATGATTATTAATTTATTTATAACAATAAAGAAAAATACAAAAATTTTACATTTTGCTGGTTCTGTTTTGTTTTTACAGTTTTTTTTATTGTCGGCTGTTAATTCACATTTCATTACATTGAGTGAGTATTCGGTATGTGAATATATATTTTTATTTTGTATGATTATATATGCAGTTTTAGTTTATTTTTTAGAAAACAAAAGAAAGTGAAAAAATTATAGTTGTGAAGATAATTAAAAAAAGTATTTATGACAATATAAGTGTTACAAGACAGAGTGCGACTCTTGATGAGATCAGGGATGCAGCAGGGAAATTTTGTTATCAGAGAAGGTGAAATAAAAGAAAAACAGTGTGAAGATTCAGTGGAATCGAACGATAAAGGTGTAATGAGCTACACATAGATGATTAATTTTTGTATGTAAAAGCTTTACATAGAGTCAGGCCTGTCTGCAGACGGGAATGGCAAAATAAAACAAAGAGAAAAGGAGGTACACATATATGGATATGTGTTACGATGGAGCACTGGTGCTCCCAAGCAGTTATGCTGTAATGGATGAAGAGGAGATGTGCTATACGGAAGGAGGAATAGCTGTAACAACAGTAGCAACTATAGTTGGTACGGTAATAACCATATATGGTGCCACATATGCTGGAGGAACGGTATGTGGTAAAAGATTATATCATGCTGGCATAAATACTGCTAAAAAATGGTCTAAGTGGAAATGGCAGACTAGAGCAATTGTAATTGGGACTGCTAGCCGTATGGGACTGGCTGGTACCATTGCAGGTACCGTCTTTATGCTTGGTTTGGAAAATCAGTTATATGATATGATGTAGTAAAATACTAGGAGAAATGGATATGAAAAATAACCTTGAACTTATTTTATTAGTAGGTAACTGGGTAGTTGTTGCAATACAGGCATTTACTATATTTTTATATGGAAATAGTATAGGTTTATTTATTATTATGTTGCTTGCATTAATAGTACAAGTACTTGGTGTTTATGATAATAGAAAGAAATAATTAATATATTGACTTACAAAATGTGTATTAAAAGAATAGTAAACAGGCGTGGAGCTAGTCTCTCTACGCCTGTTTAAATGCGTGCCTTATTTACTTACCACAACCTTACAATCCTTCTTAAAGCATGCAATTCCATATTTAATGAAATTGCGCATGCCATCCTGCTTCAGCTTATCCACATATGATTTTTCTTCAATCTGGTTCAGTGCTTCATCACAGGCTGCATCCATATCGCCGTTTTCGGCATATTTAAGCTCTATCACGATGCCGGTTCGGTTGTTTGGAACTTCAACGAGGATATCGCTGTAGCCTGTGCCCGATTCGGTGTTTGATTTGATGAGCCAGCTTGCTTTGTAGCCCAGCAGACCGAGCAATATACCGTGGTAGAAATTTTCTTTTTTATCTTTGGCAACTGCGGTATCCCTTATGCTTATTGTATTCCAGAGATAATCGCCAAAAAGCTCTTCTATTTTTTCGGTATCCTTATCCACAAATGCATTGCAGAATTGTTCAAGTGTCTTTCCGTCATTTGCAGTTGTATCGCTGAACCATTCGCGGATTTTTTTGATGAAAAGGTTTTTTATCTCACGGTTTGGTATTGATAAACGCACCTTGCCATCATCAGTCACGCCCTGCTTGGTCAGGTAACCGGTGGTGAAGAGCACACTCCATAGATTTGCGATGCTTTTGTCGATTTCATCATAGGTCAGCTCCTGGGATATTTCTTTCTCAATGTATTCGCCTGCTATCAGGCGCTCAATCTCATCCTTGGTCTGGACATCGGCTTTGTCAATGAATCTTCTGACCAGAGCATTTCCACTAGAATTTGACCAGAAATCCTGCGGCTTTGCAGTAGGCTCAAATCTGAGCAGATCCACGTAATTTATCACGTCCCACGGACAGTATACATCGGCATTTCCAAAGTGATATCCGTCATACCATTCCTTGATTTCCGTGAAATGTGAATCCAGATTGTAGGCGGCTAAAAGCTCCTCAACCTCGCTATCGGTGAAGCCAAACTGTTCATCAAATCGTGCATCCATGATGGAGAGCACCTTAAAATTGTTTAATCCTGTAAATATGCTTTCCTTTGATATGCGAAGACAGCCTGTCAAAATAGCAAACTGTAAGTAATCGTTGGTTTTTAGCGCCTGTCCGAACAAGCCCCTGATGAGTGAGACCATCTCATGGTAGTAGCCGTTCTGGTATGCCTTGTCGAGTGGCACATCGTATTCATCAATCAGTATGACTACCTTTTTGCCATAATGCTTATATAATAATTGTGACAGCTTACGGAGGCTGTCATTTATATTCTCATCCGTACCTGTAAGCATCTTTACAAAGTATGCTTTATCCTCGTCAGTAAGTGCATCACTTGTTTTGAGATAGTAATGTCTGTCCATTTCGGTGGAGAGAATCGACTTTAGCATCATTTTTGCATCTGCAAAGGTTAGCCCTTCAACACCCTTTAGCGTAAGAAATATCACAGGATATTTGCCCATATGCTCATCACAAAGAGCTTTATTCTGTGAAATATATAATCCGTCAAACAGTGATTTGTCAGTGCCAATCTCAAAAAATGAGCGCAGCATGCTCATGCCAAGAGTCTTTCCAAAGCGCCTTGGACGGGTGAACAGCGTTACTTCACTCCAATTATGTAAAGCCTGTTCGACAAGCTTTGTTTTGTCAATATAATAAAAATTATTACGGCGTATTTTTTCAAAATTATCAATTCCAACAGGCAGTTTTAATATTTCCATGCGAGCCTCCCCAGTTAAAATATGTTCAATACATTCACATATAGTATAACTGATTTTTAGAGGAATTACAATTTCTATTGATTATCTAAAATTTAGAGCATTTATGGTTATAATTATTTTGTTTGAAAAATACTGTGAGTTTGTCTATAATTGAGCTATAGATAATTATAGGATATAAAGAAGTTAACAAAAGTTGAATGGAGATTATTTTCTAATGAAAATTATCGGACAAAATAAGGAGGATAAATGAAAAAAATAATTTCTAATTTGTCAGTAATGATTTTTGTCATAGGATGCGTGATAATGGAAATAACAACATGGTTTATTGATTCATATGTTATGTTTTATATAGGAATAATTATTGTTATAGTGGGAATTATTGGAATGATTATTCAAGGAAAGTTTAAGAAAGTAGTTGAGTTTATTATAGAGTATTTTTGAAAGTTTTGCTTTTCATACCATTCATACATTTATGGTTGCAGAACAAGCTGGAATAGATTGAATTTTTGGTATTAGGATGATAAAATGTTATTAGGTTTTAGCTAACAAGCATGGAAGAATAGGAGGACGCAGATGGAAAAGAATATTGTGTATCATGGAAGTAATGTAGAAGTTTCGATTCCGCGTATTCTCCAAAATGGTTTTTACAAGGATTTTGGATATGGATTTTACTGCACCAGTTTTGAAAAACAGGCAAAGCGGTGGGCAATGACAAGAAAATGTGCATCTGTAGTAAATCATTATAAATATACGCCAAACACAGAATTGAATATATTGACATTTAATGAGATGACTGATGAGTGGCTTGATTTTGTCGCAGACTGCAGAAGAGGAATTGAACATGATTATGACATTGTGGAAGGCCCTATGGCAGACGATCAGATCTGGAATTTTGTGGAAGGATTCATTGATGGCAGAATCCCAAGAGATGCATTCTGGGGGCTGGTAAGATTTAATTATCCTACCCATCAGATTGTGTTCTGTACAGAAACCGCACTGAAAACATTGACTTTTGAAGGGAGTGAGGCATTATGAAAAATAAGTACTTCCCAGACGAAGATATAGAATCGAATGACCTTTATTTTGTATGTTATATGATAGAGCGTGTAGCAAGACACATTAAGCAGAAAAATAAGTATGTCGTAAATACAATCGGACGAGATGGTTTATATCATTTGATTAGCTGTGCAAATGTATTGCATTGTGAAAATCCATTGAAGGTAGAAGAAGACTGGATAAGTGATTATGATTTAAAGAACGGAGATTATGACATTACAGAAGTTGACAAAGAGATGGCTTCAATTATTCCTTCGCCTTTGGATATGGGAGCAGTATATCAGCGTCTGATAATAGATACCTTGAATTCAAAAGAAGATTTTGTAGATGGGATAATCAGGGTATATAACAATGAAATCTGTGATGTGATTGATAATTACAACTGTAGTGCATTTTATGAGCCATCGTATGTGATTGCACGAGCATATCAGAATGGTGGATTCTAATACACTAAAGAATGACACTCATAAGTATTGTACTCGTATTTATATTCAAGCAGCCATATAAGAAGATAAACGAAGAACAGATGTAGCAGTCATCTATACTCAACTCGAAAATAATAGAAGAGCTTCGTGCAGTTGAGACAATAAAAGGAGATAAAAAATATAATTACCATGTGACATATGAAATGAACGAAGCTGTATACACGAATACCCTTGTTTTTTAGGATGGCTTAAAAAATAAGCTTGCTAAATTTGTTGAATACCATTCGTTACAAAATAAGGGGGGAATATGAAGAATAATTTAAAAATTTTATTCATACAATTATGTGTTTTGGCAATAGGCTGCTTTATAGGAGAAGCAGTTTTCGGCTTGCCCAAATGGCTTGGACTTGTGATAGCCGGTCTTATGTTTTATTTGGTATTTTTTATAATACAGATTAAAGGTGCTGTGAGCAGAATGAAAGATGAAGTGTCAAGTGATGGCATAGCCGGAGCAAGAATATGCGGAGTCTTTATTTCTGCGATACTACTTGCATTTATATTGGGAATATATGTATATCAGGCGGCTAATATAGCGATGACTATAGCCGGTGTGGTATTGCTTATATTACAGCGGAGAAAAATAAAAGGGTTTTTCTTTGAGAATCGCTGGGAAAATAATTTTTGGCTAGTGTATTTTGGTATTGCATTTATTATTTGTGGTATTTTTTCTGTATTTGCGTGTCTGGATATTGCACCTTGCACAGAGCTTTGTGGTATTTACAGGGCTATTGGTATCATAGTGTGGATTTTGGTGATTTTATGGACACTACCGCCTGATACATGGTTGGCCAGATTTGCCACAAATAACTATAAGAGATATGAAGATAATTATGATTAAGAAAGCAATTGAGTTTATTATAGAGTATTTTTAGAAAGTTTTGCTTTCAACATTCTGATAAGTGCATTGATATCACTTTTGGGAAGTGATTTGTGAATTTCTTCAAAAAATGCTGATATATTAGAAAATAATGAATTAGGAGGAAATGAAAATGAAAAAAAATCTTGAACTTATTTTATTAATAATTAACTGGGTAGTTGTTGCAATACAGGCGTTTACTATATTTTTATATGGAAATAGCATAGGGCTGTTTATTATTATGCTGCTTGCATTAATAGCTCAAGTATTTAGTGTTTATGATAATAGAAAAAAATAATATTAAAAATTTGTACAAAAGAGATATTGATTGATACAGAGAGTGCAAATATATGGAATATTTAAATTTTGAAAAATCTGGGCTTATTACTATTCTGATTCCGCTTAATTTTTTGATTGGAGAATACACATTATTTTTTCGCCTACGCGGATGGAATCGAAAAATCATTCATTTTGTCATAGCTGTGATTAGTTTGATTAATGTAGCGGTATTGATTTTAAGTGGAGGGAATCCATATTATCCGTTTAGCATTTTCGGTGGAATGCTAATTGGAATTGTCCAAAGTGAATGGAATTATAGGAAAGTTGATAAATTAACAGTTCTTGATAAAATTGAGGTAATGTTGAAAGCAGGACGGGCGCTGATGGGTGTGATGGTACTCTTTATTGTATTAGCTGTAAGATTATTGTATCCTCAAATGTTTTTGGGATTGCCATTGATAGAACGTACTTTTTCATATTTTGTTTTGAACGTATGGGCTTTTGAAATGATTGTTTTCAATATTGTTCTTATAACAAAATATAAGTATGAATAATATGATGTTTTAATTCATAAACACTACTTTACAATTTTTTTCATAAAAAAATCGTACAAACGAAGGTAGGTACACATGTATGAATATGAGTAAGAAAGAAAAAATAGAGATTGTTTTTTAATGAGAATTACCGGACAAAACAAGGGGAATATGGAGATAATTATGAGAAAGTACATTATACATTTTACTATTTGGTTAATAGGATTATTAATCAATATGTTTGTTTTGGAGTATATATTGGAATTGTATGATAATTTATTTATATCCCATATTTTGGTTATTGGTTCAATTATAATTTTGTTTATTTCTAGAAAGTGGATCTATGTCAATGAAAAGAGAAAACTGTATTAACAGAAATATAACAATAGCAAGTGTAATAATAAGTGGTGTGAATATATTAACATTTTATAATGCATTTTATAAGTGTTTTAAAGTCAAATACGTAGATGACTTTATATCATTATTATGTTTATTGTTTAGTTTAATGATTTTAATAAATGTAAAACAGCATATTAGAACAATAGAGTTTTGCATGTGGTATAGCATTTTATTTATTATTTTATTATGCAGAATAAATATATTGAATGACTTTTTTGAGATTGCTTTTTTGAAAAATATAGCGTCTATTATTATTATTATAAATTTGATAGCCTGGATTTGTTTTTTGCATAAAGTAAATATAGAAAATAATCAAATAGATATTAACAATAGAAAAAGTGTTATTGTGTCGGAAACGGATATACGTAATTATATATATAATCGAATCACTATGTTTTTAAATAGAGACAAATCGATTAAGTGTGATGATAATATAAAGAAATATTTGTGGATTACATTATCTGCGTCTTGGGCAATACTTCTTTTTGGTGGGAAATTTATTATAGATATAATAAATATATTTACTGATGAATACAAATTTGGGATAAATTTTGTAATGGTTTATGTTATATTGAATCTTATATTTTTATTTTTTAATTTTGCGAGATTAAAAGTAATTAAATCTAATTTTGTTTATGAAATAGTTTGCGATGTGTCATTTGTTATAGGAATAAATATATTTGTTTTTACTCAAAGGGATACTGCTCGATTTCAAGTTTTAATACTATCCGCATATTTATGTTGTTTATATCTATTAAATATTCGTGATTTGTTAAGAAAAATATAATTACCATGTGACATATGAAATGAACGAAGCTGTATACACGAATACTCTTGTTTTTTAGGATAGCTTAAAAAATAAGTTTGAGAAAATAATGGACTATAACTGGATTTTATAGAAAAGTATGAGGTATTATATGGAAACGATAAAAATACAGCACTTATTTGGTAGATTTTCTATATTTTTCTTGGTGTTAATTGTGCTAGTATTTGCTGAGGAATATTCAATTAATAGGTTGTGCTTGAATATAAATGGATTTCCATTTATTTTTATGAATGCACTTATGATTGTAGGAATAGCATATATTTATCAAAAAGCAACAAGGAAATTATTCATAAAGGAATTTGAGTATGAGATATATGAAGATTTCTTCTATATTAACGGGAATAAATATGAATATCAAGATGTAATAAAATGTGAAATTCATTATTTCGATTATTTTTTTATAAATGTATTGTGTTTGCATATAGACATGAAAAACACATCTAAAAGCTCCCTTTTGTTATATTCAGAAGACTTGGATGAAGGAATAGACAATAAAGACATTCAATTGTTTAAGTTTTATGAATCAGTTAGACAAAATTTGAGAATCAGCTAACTATTGACAGATAGGGGTGAAAGAAAATAATAGGCTTGCCAGGATAGCTTTCACTTTTGGGAGTGATTTGTGAATTTCTTCAAAAAATGCTGATATAAATATATGTATGCATGGTTTTGAAATTATATTATTCCTGATTGGAGTAGATACATTTGTTTTTTTCAAAGAGGCAATGTACGATTACTGTTGTAAATCTCCCTTAATTCAGATAAAAAATCGCGGGCGGGAGTATCTTTTATTCCAGCCTGGCGTCTTTCTTCAATTTCAACAAGTTTTTCACGTAATTCTAACTGTTTTTCCCTTTGGTCATACGTTTCAATATCCATTACAACCAGATATCCTCCTAGTAATATTTTGACGTTATTATATACATATATTACAATATAATGTGATGGATTTCAAATACTTAATCACAAATCGATATAGCAGTGAAAGTAATGTAGCCTAATGCTTGAACAATATCATGGGTTTGTCTATAATGTAAGAAAAAGAAAATGGAGCTTTAATAAATGAAAAGATTTACAGCAATATTACTTACAGGCATGATGATATTTACCCTCGCATCATGCGGCAAAAAAGCACAGGATACACCGACAGAGCCTGCAACAGAGACACAGGCTGCAGAGAAGGTTGAGATGCCTACGGAAACAGAAGCTGTGACAGAGGTGGTAACAGAGGCCGCAAAAGAAACACAGCAGACAGAAGCGCAGCAGGAAGAACAGACTGCCGAACAGCCGGACGAGGAGCAGAACGATTCAGGTGAAAATAATTCCTCATATCAGTATGTAGAAAGAGCATCCTATGAGAATGGAGAATCGGTATCACTAAATCCTTCATGGCAGTATGCAGATCATTCAGCGATAAATTCAGGCTGTGCGGTCATGTACAAGGCAACAGCAAACCGCAAAAATATAGTAGTAGGTGTCAATGCAGGACACGGAACGAGCGGAGGCACATCCGTAAAGACACTCTGTCATCCGGATGGCTCGGCAAAGACCACAGGCGGTACAACAGGCGCAGGCGCAACAAAAGCGGTAGCAGTTTCAGGCGGTATGTCCTTTAATGACGGTACACCGGAGAGCTCTGTCACACTTCGCATGGCGCAGATACTAAAGGACAAGCTGCTTGCGGCAGGCTATGATGTGCTTATGGTAAGAGACGGAAGCGATGTACAGCTCGATAATGTGGCACGTACTGTTATCTGCAATAATGCGGCAGATTGTCATATTGCGCTGCACTGGGATGGGGACGGACTAAGCTACGATAAGGGCTGCTTTTACATATCAGTGCCGGGCGGCATAAAGGGAATGGAGCCGGTTGCATCGCACTGGCAGCAGCATGATGCACTTGGGGCAAGCCTGATAGAAGGACTGCGCGCTCATGGAGCAAAGATAAACGGTAATGGCTCTATGGCGATAGACCTGACACAGACCTCATACAGTACAGTTCCGTCAGTGGATGTAGAGCTTGGCAACGCATGCTCTGACCACAGCGATGCCACACTTGAAAATCTGGCAGACGGACTGGTGCAGGGAGTCGAGGGATATTTCTAGAATATAAAAAGCTGCAGTTGATTTTTGGTTTTGGATTTGCCCTAAACTAAAGTTTGCAAAAACAACCGAATAATAGTAAAATGTCATACATGCGAGTATATTATTACGAAAACGAGCTGGAGGATGAATTTTCCTCAGCTTCAATCAAGGCAAAAAAGATAGACGCAGACTATGACTACAGTATGGATAGTGCAGGAAGGCGATTTCTGCACTTCTTTTGGTATAAAATTATAGCAAAGCCTATAGCACGATTGTTTTTGCAGCTTAAATTCCGTCACCGGATAGTAGGCCTTGAGAAAATGGAGGCTGTAAGGGGAAAGGGCTTTTTCCTGTACGGCAATCATACCAACGCAGGTGCGGATGCACTGATTCCAACCATGGTATCCAATCCGCAGGATACGTATGTGATAGTCCATCCTAATAATGTGTCGATGCCTGTTTTCGGGCATGTTACACCGTATCTGGGTGCGCTTCCGCTGCCGGATGACCGCGAGGCGATGAAGCATTTTCTTGACGAGATATCGAAAAAGATAGAGCAGGACAAATGTGTGATGATATACCCGGAGGCACATATATGGCCGTATTACACGAAAATCCGTCCGTTTACGGATTCGTCGTTCCGCTATCCGGTGCAGCTTAAGTGTCCTGTAATGTGTTTTACGAATACCTACCAGAAGAGAAAACACGGACATAAGCCGCGCATCGTCACATATATTGACGGACCCTTTTACCCGGATGAGAGTCTTAAGGGAAAGGCGCGCAAGGAGGCACTCAGAAATCGGGTATATGAAGCCATGGTGGAGCGGAGTAAGTTAAATACGATAGAGCTTGCGAAGTATATTAAGAAATAGGGGATTTTATGAGAAACATTTTATTTTCGGGAAATATAAAGGTATTTGACGGCATATTGACGTGTATGCTTTCGATATTCATGCGCACAAGGTCAGATGAGTCGTACCGCTTTTATATATTTACGATGGATGTGTCGCATCTGAGGGTTGATTTTGTTCCGGTTTCAGATGAGCAGATTGCATTCTTGGATGATGTGGCAAAGAGCTACAATAAAGCCAATGAGGTCATAAAAATAGATGTGACTGATTTGTATATGAGTGAGTTTTCGGGGTGTCCGAACGAGGGAGCGTACTGCTCACCGTATACGCTGCTTCGGCTTTTTGCGGACAAAATACCGCAGATACCGGACAAGCTGCTTTATCTGGACGCAGATATCCTGTTTAACAGGGAGCCGGAGCTTTTATATGATATAGATGTGACAGGCTTTGAATATGCGGCTGCGAGAGACCACTATGGTAAATATCTGCTAAATCCAAACTATATCAATGCTGGAGTATTGCTCCTAAATATGAAGCAGATAAAACAGACCGGGCTTTTTGAAAAGGCGAGGGCGTTGATTAAGACGAAAAAGCTTTTGTTTGCGGATCAGGATGCAATATATAAGAGCACCACACGCAAGAAAATGCTGCCACAGCGCTTCAACGATCAAAAATTCCTGCACGACCACACGATAGTCAGACATTTTTCAAAGAGGCTTTTCTGGCTGCCGTATCCGCATACTGCCAATATCAAGCAGTGGAATGTCAGCGCGGTTCACAGGATTTTTAAGTATGACCGGTTTGACGATATATTGTTTGAGTATATTTATCTGAAAAAGAAATACGCCGAATGCGGTGGTTTGGAATAGTTTTACAAAAAAGTACAATACTAACAGGGAGAATCGGACGAAATGGAAATAAAAGAATTGAATCTTAAAAGCTTAAGGGAAATACCAATATTTTTTGCATGCGATGAGGGCTTTGTGAAGTACACGATGGTGTCCATAAAGTCTATCATGGAAAATGCATCGAGAGACCGCAGATATCACATATATATACTACACATGGGAATTTCGGTTGCAACGCAGAGCCGTGTGACGGCAATGGCTGACGCTGATTTTGATATTGATTTTGTTGATGTGACAGAGAAGATGAATTCTATTGCAGGCAAGCTGCCAATCAGGGATTATTATTCGAATACGACATATTTCAGGCTTTTTATCCCTGATATGTTTCCACAGTACAGAAAGGCACTTTATATCGACAGTGACACTATAGTGGTCGGTGACATTTCACAGATGTATGACCACAGGCTTGGAAGGCTCTATGCGGGTGTGTGCCCTGACAGGGTAGTGGCGCAGAATGAAATACTCGGTGAATATGTGGAGAAGGTACTTGGTGTAAAGCGTGAGAAATACTTTAATGCCGGAGTAATGCTCATAAACTGCAGCCAGTTCAGGGAAAATCATCTGCTTGACGAATTTCTTGAGCTGCTGCATGTGTATCTGTTTGTTGTGGCGCAGGATCAGGATTATCTGAATATTCTGTGCAAGGACCAGGTGCTTTACATGGAGCCGAAGTGGAATGCACAGGTGTTTGGTGAGCTGGCATGTCCTGTCGAGGAGGTTGGGCTGTTCCATTTCAATATGGCTGCCAAGCCATGGCACTATAAGGATTGCCGTCTGGCAGAGTATTTCTGGAAATATGCAAAGTACACATCAAGCTATGGTGAGATAAAAGAGGGACTTGAAAGCTATACAGATGAGCAGCGATATGTGGACAGTGTTTCGGGAGAGAAGCTCGTTGAGCTTGCAGTATCGGAAATCAACAGGGAGGACAATTATCTGCGTCAGGTGACAAATACACACCGTTCAGAGGAAAAGCTTGAGCTTTTAAAGCACATTGAAGAGCTGGAAAAGGAAGGGCGCTTTGCAGAGGATGCGCAGGCTAATCCACCGGCGCCGCCGCTTTTGCCGGAGGATATCAACTATCTGTCAAGGAGCTTAAAGAGCAAGACACAGACCAAGTATGCGTTTAAGCTTGCCAGATGGTTTGTAAATCTGCTGATCAAGAAAAAACAGCTTATCATCAAGGAGTATAAGGGGGTTGAAAATCTTGAGAAAGTGGCTGACGGAGCCGTGATTACATGCAATCATTTCAATGCATTTGACAGCTTTGCCATCACACTTGCGTTTGAGCAGGGAAAGCTTAAAAAGAAAAAGCTGTATCGTGTCATAAGAGAGGGTAATTACACGGGCTTTCCGGGCTTTTACGGATTTTTGATGAGGCACTGCAACACGCTGCCTCTAAGCTCAAACTTCAAGACCATGGAGAAGTTTATTACGGCGGTGGACCGTGTGCTTCAGAAGAAACAGTTTGTGCTTGTTTATCCGGAGCAGGGCATGTGGTGGAACTACAGAAAGCCAAGACCGCTTCAGAAGGGAGCCTTCACATTTGCTGCAAGGAATAATAAGCCGGTGCTTCCGGTGTTTATCACTATGAGTGACAGCGATGTAATTGATGCAGATGGTTTTTATGTGCAGGAGTACACAGTGCATTTCTGTGAGCCAATCTATCCGGATCCGTCAAAGAAGCAGGCGGTAAATGCAAAGGAGATGCTTGATAAGAACTACGAGGCATGGAAAGCGGTTTATGAAGAGACCTACAAGAAGAAGCTTACCTATACATGCGATGAGCAGGCGGCTTCAAACGAATAGGACGTATAGTGAGATAAATGCGTCCGGCATGATTTTGTCAGTATAGAAGTGTTATTATAGAAGTGGTACAATGGATAGAGAAAGGGAATATTATGACTGATAATAAATCCGGGGAGATACTCATAATAGAGGACGATAAGGACATCAATGATCTGCTTGCGACAGCGCTTTCAAAAGCCGGATATAGGACAAGGCAGGCATGGTCAGGCACAGAGGGAGAGCTTTTACTTAAGCTGGACAGGGAAGCTTATGCGCTTGTGCTATTGGATCTGATGCTTCCGGGGCTTTCAGGGGAGGAGCTTCTGGCACGGATACGGCAGATGGATGCGTCACTTCCGGTGATAATCCTTACGGCAAAGGATGAGCTGGATGAGAAAATCAATCTGCTCGTGGCAGGTGCTGATGATTACATCACAAAGCCGTTTGAGATAAAGGAGGTCGTTGCCAGAGTGGCTGTGCAGCTGCGTCATGCGGTGGCAGATGTGCCTTCAAAGTCGGGCAAGGCGGGAGAAAACCAGACAAAAGCAGAAAATGAGACCGGGCAGGGAGATACTGCAAATACATACATAGCGGGTCCCGCTAAAATAGAGCACAGACAGCTTGTGCTCGATCGGATTTCAAGACAGCTTTACGTGGCAGATAATGCTGTTGACGGCATTACAAAGCAGGAGTTTTCCATACTCGAGCTTCTCATGGCGCATCCCAGACAGGTGTTTGCCAAGGAGGACATATTCGAATATGCCTGGGATGAGCCGTACATGGGCGAGACAAAGACTCTTGATGTGCACATCAGCAATATCAGAAAGAAGATAAAAAAGCTGACCGATGACGAATACATAGAGACCGTGTGGGGAATAGGCTACAAAATGAAAGAGTAAAGGTAAACAAGCTTTACTCTTTTTTTACTTTTTGTTAGCGTTGTATTAGGATTTTACATTTATATTATATTTAAAGGGTTGCTAAGGAATACAAGAAAAGGAGATTTAATTGTGAGTGAAATATTATTGCAGACAAAGGCACTGACCAAGCAGTATGGGCACCAGAAGGCAGTTGACAATGTGGATATCCACATCAAAAAGGGTGCAATCTATGGATTTATCGGCAGAAACGGTGCCGGCAAGACTACCTGTATGAGAATGATCGGTGGTCTGGCAAAGCCGACAAGCGGAGAGATATCCATGTTTGGATACACGGGAAATGATTTATCAAAGGTACGCTCAAGAGTGGGCTGCCTGATTGAGGCACCGGGTGTATATCCAAACATGACTGCGAAGGAAAATATCGAGATGAAGTGTCGTCTCTTCGGAATCAGTAAAAAGGGCTATGCAGAGGGTATACTTGATAAGGTAGGTCTGTTAAATGTGGGAAAGAAAAAGACAAAAAATTTCTCACTCGGTATGAAGCAGAGGCTTGGAATCGGTATGGCGCTGGTTGGAGAGCCTGACCTTTTAGTGCTTGATGAGCCTATCAACGGACTTGATCCACAGGGAATTGCAGAGGTGCGTGATACGATTCAGAATCTGTGTGCACAGCAGGATATGACTGTGTTTATCTCAAGCCATATTTTGGAGGAGCTTTCAAAGCTTGCCACAGATTACGGCATTATAAATAACGGAGCCCTGCTTCAGGAAATTACCAGGGAGGAGCTGCTTTCCAAGTGCAGTGAGAAGATTACACTGACAGTGGACAATCCAAATAAAGCAGTGCCTGTTCTCGATAAGATGGGCTTTGTGCACTACATGATAGTGGACAAAAATCATATAGATGTCTATGAGCGCCTGAATGACAGCGCCGCCTTAAATACAGCACTTGTCACAGCGGGAGTTTCGGTGGCACAGCTGGCGGTCACAGGAATGGAGCTTGAGACATATTTCCTTAGTATCACAGGAGGTGCGACAAATGTTTAATGCGGTAAGAATGGATATTTACAGACTGATACATACAAAGTCAGCTTATGTTATACTGGTAATAGCTATGGCACTCGCAATAGCTATGAGCGGTATGACAGCTCTTGTCAGAAGCATGGCGGCAGAGGGCATCGTGGAAACAACTGATGAGGTCACTATGGTAAGTGAGTCGGACAGTGAGATAGCAGATGAATACGATACAGCATCAGTGGAATCGTCGAATGGACCAACGGCAACAGTCGGGCTTGAAGTAGACGAATCCGACACGTCAGATGAGGTGCCGACCATAGCAGATATGGTTGAAAGCGATATAGCGGGGCTTGACCTGGCACTTTTACTTGCGATATTTACGGTGCTCTTTTCAACAGCAGACCTAAACAGCGGCTATATAAAGAGCGTAGGCGGACAGGTGAAGAACCGTGGAGTGCTGCTGTTTTCAAAGATGATAGCGCTTTCGGTATTTACCCTTGTGGCTATGGCACTTGATGTGATTGTCCAGTGTATTGCGACTCCGCTGTTTTTGCATGGAGCAGAATTCGGAGATGCAGCAGACTTATTTAAGATGCTTGGCAGCCAGTATGTGGTCACACTTTTGTTTGTATATTTTGTCATGGCAATGGCAATCATTATAAAAAACAATGTAATCAGTATGATTATCGCTGTGTGCATGTGTACAGGTATCTTTACACTGATTTTCAGTGGAATCAATATACTTATTGAAAAAATCGGAGTAAAGAACTTTGATATAAATGATTACCTTATTGTTAATCAGATTTCTGAGCTTGACCTGAGTGCATCTGCAAAGACTGTAGGCGGTGCATTTGCGGTAGCCGCTGTGTGGGCTGTGGTGTCACTGATTGCAGTGTACGGTGTGTTTAAACGCAGGGATATATAATGTGTTTTGAATGAGGAATAAAATATGATTTGGAAAATACTGACTGTGATACTTGCAGTTTCGGTAGCTGTCTTAATAGCTGTGCTCGTAAAAATAAGGGCACAGCTTCGTGACATTAATGAACAGCTTGATTTTTTGTGCGAAAAGGATACAAATATGCTTCTTTTGACCGATACCAACATGGCTGATATCGGAAAGCTTAAGGAGCACATAAACAGATTTTTAGAGCAATGGCACAGGCAGCGTGAGGCTGCGGCAAAAAAGGAGCAGATGATATCTGACACGTACACAAACCTGTCGCACGATATCCGCACTCCGCTTACCTCGCTGGACGGCTATTTTCAGCTGCTTAAGGATGAGACTGACAAGAGTGAGCAGGAGCATTATATAGATATTATCCAGGAGCGCATCACAAGCCTCAAGGATATGCTTGAGGAGCTTTTCATGTTCACAAAGCTTAAAAATGACAGCTTCAAGCTAGAGCTGTCTAATTGCTGTGTCAGCAGACTTTTAAAGCAGACAGTGTTTTCTTATTATGAGGAGTGGAAAAAGCAGGGCATTGAGCCGTCGCTTGATATATGTGAGGATACGATATTTATCACTGCAAATGCGCAGGCTCTAAGGCGTGTGTTTCAGAATGTGATAAAAAATGCACTGGTGCATGGGCAGAACAGCATATGCATACAGATGAAGCAGAAAAATAAGATGGTCCATATTTTGGTTTCAAACGATGTGAAAAATCCTGATGATATAGACGTGGATAAGGTGTTTGAGCGCTTTTACAAGGCAGATGAGGCGAGGAGCATATCATCGAGCGGGCTTGGACTTTCGATTGCAAAGGAGCTTGTGGAGAGAATGGGCGGAAGCATTGAAGCAAGGCTTGAGGGGAAGCGGTTTGTTGTGGAAATACAGTTTGAAGGTGAATAGTTCACTTTTGTAATGTCACTTTTGTAATGTGATAAATAATGTTGACACACATGAAACAAAATGATATACTTTTAAAGTGTTTGCGGGCATGGCGGAATTGGCAGACGCGCTAGATTTAGGTTCTAGTGGGAGACCGTGCAGGTTCAAGTCCTGTTGCCCGTACTATTTACAAGGGTTTCAGAGGTTTTTATTACTTCTGAAATTCTTATTTTTTTATCATTTTTTCCTATACGAAAGGATACCACAATGCAGGCTTACAAGGATTTAGTAAAAGCACTTCCGGGCTTAAAAGAGGATATGCCACGCGCATTTTACATGCTCGCAGAGCTCTTTGATTACGGTTCATTTGATATATGCAGAAGTGACGACAAATATATAATCCCATATATCATGAACGATGCGGTGGAATGCTATCTGACTGTGGAAAATGCAGTGTTAAAGGGCGATTATCATAGCGAGGAAGAAATCATTTCGGCATCGTTGGTTTTAAGAAATGAAAAAGGCTACGGACTTATTCTGCACCAGCACGACAATGTGGTCACACTCTGGTTTGATAATTTGCATGTGCATGAAGCATGCTTTAAATACCATGAAATAGGACATTTCTGGGTAAAGGGACAGGAGCAGTGGCGCATGCTTGTATATATGGTAGGAACAATCGCGGACAAGTATATGTACATGGGAAAGGAATACTGCAACGAGACAGAATGCTTTATCCAGAGCCTTATTTACTTTGCACCGTTTCGCAGATGGACACCGGTACCGGGCGATTTGATGGAGTATCATTTTCCGGCCCGTGTAGAGGGAATAGACATTATGGAGGAGCTTTGCAGGGAGGTTTCGGACACTGATTATCTTAAACTCATTGCACGCTACAGGGCAAATCCATGTGAGAAAACTGAAAAGCTTTTGAGCAGACATTTAGCCGATGCAAAAAGAGTACCGCTTTATCAGTATATTTATAAGCTTGTGATAAAGGCATCAAAGGATTATCCGGAGAGAAATTACGGAAATCAGATAAATGAACGCATAAAAGAAAAGCGTAAAGCGCTTGAAAAGGAGCTGCTTCAAAAGGGATACACCGGAAAATACCCTGTGTTTTCAAAGAAAAATACGACTGTGCGTGTAATGGAGGAACAGCCCTACGTTACAGCAATTCTCGAGTGGGATGATTACAAATATAAGCAGCAGCTCATGATTTCAGAGTGCAGTGCTAAAAGGTATGACGGAATAAATGCAGGATTTTTTAAAGGAATAGGCAGACACGGACGCATTGTGCAGGTGTAGATATACATAAAACAAAAGCCACGGAGCAATCCGTGGCTTTCATAATACGCTTATTACAAGGATGGGCTTGAGAAGACTCGAACTTCCGACCTCACGCTTATCAGGCGTGCGCTCTAACCGGCTGAGCTACAAGCCCTTGTGTTTTGCACAAAACGTATACTACAATATTTTTAGTGAGAAGTCAAGAGTTTTTTACAGGTTTTCTCCATCTGTTTTATTTTTCGGATAATCGTTTGAGTGCGCACTGATGACCTCATTAATCCAGTCTACGCACTGCTTTTTACCGTCATCTGTAAAAGGAAAGGTATTGTCAGTCTTTTTGCTGTCGTCGGTCAGGTCAAAAATATACGGCCCCGGCCATATCCATGCATGAAAGATTGGCTCGCCCTTTTCCTCGGGAGTATCCTCGGTAGCTTCCTTGATGACAGGCTCCTCGCGCTTTATGAGAAAGCGCATACCGTTCATCCAGCCGGTAAAGGTTGTTTTTTTATAGTAGTTGAGATTGAGTGCATCGTCGTATGTAAGCATATATGGCTCCTTGATATATCTTGATATATAATGATATGTAATTATACATCAAATACCCGTTTAATGCCAGATTAATGCCGGTACTTAATAATTCAAAGTAATCATGCGTAGAAAATTAATATTTTAATGCAGAAATAAAAAATGAATAAAAATGTATAAATAACTCTTATAAGCTGCATAAACGGCCCTTATTAATGAGTATTATAAAAATATGACTAATTTTTATGCAAAAATAAAAATGATATAGGAAAATATATCCAATTGACAAAGTATGATTTCTGTGTATAATAAAAAAGAATTGTTCGCGTCAGAACGACAGTTGTATCAGACAGCAAGATTAGGGAGTGTGTAATGACAATGACGTCATTCGCACTTTTTTGCGTATTAGACAAAATACTTTGACGTGGTGCAGTGATAATGCTTTAAAAAATAAAAACATTGCATTATCGATATAAATCCAAGAGGGAGAGAAAATTATGGGTAAGTACATTGTAAAGAGAGTTATTCTCGCTATTTTTACAATCTTCATTATCAGTCTTATCACATTCTTTGCCATGAATGCAATTCCGGGTGGTCCATTCAATTCGGAGAAGGCAAAGAGTCCGGCGGTAATGAAAGAGCTTGAGGCACGCTACGGACTGGATCAGCCACTTATAGTCCAGTACAAGAACTACATGGCAGGCGTGCTGCACGGAGATTTCGGTGTGAGTCTAAAGACTGACCGTCCAATCTCAGATATCATTGGGGAGAGTTTCCCGATTTCAGCAAAGCTTGGACTTTTAGCGGCGCTCACTGCGATAGTATTCGGAGTGGTGCTCGGATCGATAGCAGCGCTGATGCGAAACAGGTGGCCTGATCGAGTTATAGTATTCTTCGTCACGTTGATTACGTCGATGCCGTCATTTGTCATCGCTACATTATTACTTTATTTCTTCTGTATAAAGCTTGGTGTGGTGCAGGCCTTCAAATCAGGAAGCAACATGGTATTACTTCCGGTATTGTCACTGTCACTTTCACCGATGGCATATATTACAAGACTTACAAAGACATCAATGCTTGATGCACTCGGACAGGACTACATCCGTACGGCAAAGGCCAAGGGTGTGCACCAGTACAAGATTATATTTGTACATGCGCTTCGTAATGCGCTCATTCCGGTCATCACATATGTGGGACCTATGATTGGTGGTATCCTCACAGGTTCAATGGTTATTGAGAGTATTTTCAATATCGGAGGACTCGGTTCCAAGTTCGTAAGCTGTATCACAAACCGTGATTACACAATGATTATGGCTACAACACTTTTCCTTGCTGTCATCATGGTAGGCGCGAACCTCATTACAGATATTGTATACAAAGTGATTGATCCACGTATTAAGCTTGATTAAGGAGAGATAAAGATGAAAGATAATATGAAGAGAGCACCTTTCTCTACACAGATTGACCTTAGCAAGTTCAATATGAAGGATTTTGCCAAGGCATCAGATGAAGAGAAACGCCAGCAGGAGGTCATGGGTGAGTCAACCACCTTCTTAAAGGATGGTCTTAAGAGACTCCGCAAAAATCCACTGGCTATGGGGTCTATTATAGTTTTGGTTTTACTTATTTTGGTTATTCTTCTGGCACCAAAGATTGTGCCATACGGCTATGCAGATATTGTTAAGGGTGCACAGAATTTAGGACCTTTCCAGTACAGTGAGGCAGAGCAGGCACAGATTGATGCAGGTGAGAAGCTTTTCCCACATATTTTTGGTACAGATGAGCTCGGAAGAGACTATTTTATCCGTGTTGTCTACGGAGCGCGTGTATCACTCGGAGTCGGTGTGTTTGCATCACTGCTTGTGCTTATAATCGGTATCATTTACGGTTCCGTATCAGGTTTCTGCGGAGGCAGGGTAGATATGGTTATGATGAGAATAGTAGATATCATTTATTCATTGCCTGATATGCTGCTCATCATTTTACTTGCAGTTGTATTAAACGAGGTGCTCACACCTGTAATAAAGGGTACAGTGCTTTCAAAGCTTGGTGTCAATATGATTGCACTTTTCATAGTGTTTGGACTGCTATACTGGGTAGGAATGGCAAGACTTATAAGAGGTCAGATTCTTACCATCAAGCAGAATGAGTACATTCTCGCAGCAAAGTGTATCGGAACATCATCAGCCCGCACTATAAGAAAACACATTTTGCCGAACTGTCTGTCAGTAATCATTATTACTACAGCGCTTCAGATACCTTCAGCTATATTTACTGAGAGCTATCTGTCATTTATCGGACTTGGTGTTTCGGCTCCTATGCCTTCACTTGGTTCACTGGCAAATACAGCGCGTGGCGGACTTCAGAGCTACCCACTGCGTCTTATTTTCCCGGCGCTTACGATTTGTATCATTGTTCTTACATTGAATCTTATCGGCGACGGCTTAAGAGATGCATTTGACCCTAAATTATCGAAATAGTAAGGAGTGAGTAAGATGGAAGATAATAAGTTTGTTCTTGAAGTATCTGATCTGCACACTACCTTCAAGACCGATAACGGAGACGTATCCGCTGTAAACGGTGTCAGCTTTAAGCTTGAGCCGGGCAAGACTCTTGGAATCGTAGGAGAGTCGGGCTCAGGAAAGTCCGTTACAGCATATTCAATCATGCAGATTCTTGCTGAGAATGGTGCCATCACAGGCGGCTCAGTAAAATATAAGGGTGAGGATATCACCAAATTGAATAAAAAGAAAATGGCAGATTTCAGAGGAAAATGCTGTTCAATCATTTTCCAGGATCCTATGACATCGCTTAATCCGGTATTTACGGTAGGCTACCAGCTTGAGGAGGCAGTGCTTCTTCACACAGACCGTACAAAGAAGGAAGCAAAAGAGCGTGCTATAGAGATGCTTACACTTGTAGGTGTCAATGAGCCTGAGAAGAGAGTAAATCAGTACCCTCATGAGCTTTCAGGTGGTATGAGACAGCGTGTCATGATAGCTATGGCGTTAGCCTGTGAGCCGGATATCCTTATCGCAGATGAGCCTACAACAGCTCTTGATGTGACTATCCAGGCACAGATTCTTGAGCTTATGCAGTCACTGCAGGAAAAGCTCGGCATGGCAATCATCATGGTTACACATGATCTGGGTGTCATTGCTTCAATGTGTGACGAGATTATAGTTATGTACGGCGGCCGTGTCTGCGAGAGAGGAACAGCAGATGCTATATTCTACAGCCCGGCGCATGAGTACACAAAGGGACTGCTTCGTTCAATCCCTACAAAGACCAATTCAAAGACCAGACTTGTTCCTATCGGAGGAACACCAATCAATATGCTCAACATGCCAAAGGGCTGTGCATTCTGCCCTCGCTGTGATGCGGCTATGAAGATATGTCTCACCGAAAAGCCGGAGGAAATCTGGGTTGGAGAGGATCATCTCGCAGCCTGCTGGATGAATATTAAGAATATGATGGAGGAGGGAAAATCAAATGAGTAATGATACAAAAAACAACGAGTACCTGCTCAAGGTAGACCATTTGAAGCAGTATTTCCCTGTTCATGACGGATTTAAAAAGATGGAATTAAAGGCAGTCGATGATGTGTCATTTGCCATAAAGCCGGGTGAGACACTCGGACTTGTTGGTGAGTCAGGCTGTGGAAAGACAACAGTAGGACGTACTCTTTTACGTCTGTACCAGCCGACAGCGGGACGCATTGAGTTCGACGGCAATGTATTGTTTGACAGTGAGAAGAAGATAGATGTGAATATGCATCCTTACCGTAAGCAGATGCAGATGGTATTCCAGGATCCGTATTCATCACTCAATCCTCGTATGACGGTTGAGGATATCATCGGAGAGCCTCTCGATGTGCACAAGCTCTACAACAGCAAGAAAGAGCGCCATGAGATGATCATGGATCTCATGGAGACTGTTGGATTAAACGCAGACCATGCCACACGCTATGCGCATGAGTTTTCGGGTGGACAGAGACAGCGTATCGGAATAGCAAGAGCACTTGCAGTAGATCCGAAGTTTATCGTATGTGATGAGCCGGTATCGGCACTTGATGTTTCTATTCAGGCCCAGGTAGTCAACATGTTTGAGGACCTGCAGAAGGAAAGAGGCTTATCATATCTGTTTATAGCGCATGATTTGCTTGTAGTGCAGCATATCTCTGACAGAATAGCTGTTATGTACTTGGGCCATATGATGGAGCTTGCAGATGCTGATGAGCTGATGGACAATCCAATCCATCCGTACACACAGTCGCTGCTTTCAGCGGTTCCGATTCCAGATCCTGAGACTGCCAGACACAGCAAGCGAATCGTCCTTGAGGGAGATGTTCCTTCACCTCTTCGCATGCCTAGCGGCTGTCCATTCCGTTCGCGCTGTAAATACGCGACAGAGCAGTGTGCAGCAGCACGTCCGGAGCTTACAGACAGAGGAAACGGACATATGGTTGCATGCTTCAACCGCTAATATACGGTTTTTACCGGCATATAGCTTAAGCCGCTTGTGCCGGTTCTAACATAAATTTATTTTTCATTATATAAGGAGGAAGAAAGATGAAAAAGAGATTAGTAGCACTTACTCTTGTTGCAGCTATGGCACTTGGCATGACTGCTTGTGGAAGCAAGAGCGAGAGCAAAATATCTACTAACGACACATCTGCTAACGGCACTTCTCATACTTCTGTATCAGCAGGCGTAGACTGGACAGGCTATGATGAGTTAGTAGAATCTATCCGTACAGAGACAGATCTTGCAAAGCGTGCAGAGATGATGCACCAGGCAGAGGATATGCTTATGGATACATGGTGTGTTATTCCACTTTACTACTACAATGATCAGTATATGCTCAAGGATTATGTAACAGGCGTATACTCAACAGTAGAGGGTATGAAATACTTCTACAATGCAAAGAACACAAAGAATGCCGGAAAGTTAAACATTTTCATGGCATCAGAGCCTGATCATATCGATCCTGCATTAAACAGTACTGTTGACGGCGGATGTCTTGCAGTAAACAGCTTTGAGGGTCTTATGCGTTACAACGCTGAGGGCAAGCTTGAGCCTGCATGTGCAGAGAGCTATGAGGTTTCTGAGGATGGTCTCACATACACATTCACAATGCGTGACGGTCTTAAGTGGTCAAACGGTGATGAGCTTACTGCAAAGGATTTCGAGTGGTCTTGGAAGAGAGCTGCAGATCCTAAGACAGCTGCAGATTACAGCTACCTTTGCGCAGTATTCGCAGGATATGATGATACAAAGGGTCTTGCTGCTGATGATGTAGTAGCTTCTGAGGATGGAAAGACTCTTACAGTTAAGCTTAAGGCAGTTACACCATACTTCCTTGACTTATGTGCATTCCCATTCTTCTTCCCTGTAAACCAGAACTCAGTAGAGGGAAATGATGACTGGGCAAACGATGCAGGCGACAAGTTCGTTACAAACGGTGCATTCACACTCAAGGAGTGGAAGCATGATTCAAGCATGACATATGTTAAGAATCCTAACTACTGGGATGCTGACAATGTAACAGTTGATGAGATGAACGTAATGCTTACATCTGATGATGTTTCAGCTTACACAGCTTACCAGAACGGTGACCTTGATTTTATTGATTCAATTCCTACAGCAGAGATTGAAGCAGCTAAGAAGACAAGCGAGTTCTACACAGTAGACAACCTTGGAACATACTACGCAGGCTTCAATATCAACTCTAAGCTCTACTCAGATCTTGGATTAGATGCTGATCAGGCTAAGGTATTCAGACATGCAATCTGTCTTCTTATCGATCGTCAGTACATCATCGATACAATTGCTCAGGGCGGACAGAAGATTGCCACAACATTTATCCCAGAGGGTGTTACAGATGGTAACGGTGGCGAGTTCAAGAACAAGGATTACTACGGCACAGATTACGATAAGAACTTTGAGGAGGCTAAAGAGCTTCTTGCTTCTATCGGATTATTAGATGAGAGCACAGGTCAGGTAAACCAGACTATCGAGTTCTCTTACCTCGTAAACAATTCAGAGGCCAATGTAAAGATTGGTGAGGCTATCCAGGCTGATCTTTCAAAGGTAGGTATCAACTTAAAGGTTGAGCAGCAGGAGTGGAACGTATTCCTTAACAGCCGTAAGGACGGACAGTTTGATTTCGCCCGTGAGGGATGGCTTATGGATTACAACGATCCAATCAACATGCTTGAGATGTTCACAACAAAGTCAGGTAACAACGATATGCAGTTCGGTCGTTAATTTGATTTTGCAATCATAACAAAGCAGCTTATAGGAAGTCATACAGCTATTGTATGGCTTCCTTTTTTGTGCTTTTTAAGTAGGCTTTTCAGAGCGAAAAAAGGCTCTTTAAAAATATACGATAATGGTGTAGAATTGTTATTATATAGTTTTAGAATGATGTTTGAGGGTGTGTGATGATTTTAGGACTAAGTGATACGGAAAAGAAATTTAAGACTGCGATGGATACGGCAGGTGCCGACATGACAGTGGTCAACAGCTGGCTTAAGCTGTATGTCAAAACCAAAAAGAATTCCTCCGGCGTTGCAAAGCGCTATTATGGAGTGAAGACCGGTTTAAGCAGCCTGCTTTCAGATTTAAAGGAGCTTGAGCAGCAAGTTATTGGGTATCGTGAGCTCACAGGGGCTGACAGGAAGCACTTTGGAGAGCTCATAAAGGCGTGCAAAGCGAAAAGCGGCATGTTTGACGATGAATTTTTAATCAGCAAGGCAGACACGGATTTTCACACGACTCTGGACTCTGTTGTAAAGCAGGGGGATAGGTATTTGTCATCCTTTGACAACGGTATTATTTTACAGAGTGAGATAGAGAACCTGATGCACCTGACAAATGAGGGGCTTGAAAGGAAAAAGCCTGATTTGTTTGCCCTGTCATATTTCTATCTGGGGCACAGCAACAAAGAGCTTGCAGAGCTTAATTTCACACAAAAGACCAAGCAGGTGCATGAGATATATTATGAGGAGTTCTGGAAGGATATATTAAAGCAGCTTGAGGCATGTGTGAAGCAGGCGGAGGCCATAAACGATAAGTATGAGGGCACGACAGACCGGCGCACGGCAAGGATACTGTCAGAGCTTAAGCCACTTCTTGTGGGCATTGCAAAGCAATGGGAGCCGGAACAGACAGCAGAGTACATATTGCGCGATATGTGCAGGATATTCAAGGATTGACATAGAAAATGCAGATTGATAAAGGAGCAGAATATGGATGTTATAATTTGGGCTATTATATTAGGAGCTGTTTTTTATATTAACAAAAAATCTAAGAGCGCAGGAGGCAAAAACACGCAGCCAAACAAGCCGAGACCGCAGCAGCAGAAGAAGCAGCAGGTGCAGCAGATATGGAACAGCATGCAGAATACAGTTCAGTCGGGTATGAATGCATTGAACCAGACATATCAGCAGAAGCCACAGCCACAGAGACCACAGATGCAGCAGAGACCACAGCAGCAGAGAGCACAGTCACAGCAGAGCAATCCGGATATAGTGCAGAGGGCCATGAAAAACAATGCACGCTTTGCGGATGATACGACACAAAAAGAGCTTGAGACAATGCACGGACATAGCGAGGCACAGCAGAGGATTAAGCAGGAGCACTCAAGAAACTGCCAGACACTGCATAGCAAAGCGGCAGACGGTGCAAAGATTATAGAGGCTGAGACACAGAGCATGTTTGGCAGTGTTGAGGATCTGATTGCCATGGGCTACAGTGGCGATCTGGAGTTTGAGAGAGATTTCCTTGGAGAAGGCTTAGACATGATTAACAACTTTTAAATAATAGGAAAAGAGGCAAAAATGATGGACCAAACACCAAAGCCCGGAGAGCTTTACAGACACTTTAAGAATAAGCTGTATCAGATAGTTACAGTGGCAACACATTCAGAGACAGGAGAAAAGCTGGTGATTTATCAGGCTTTATATGATGATTTCGGAGTATATGCAAGGCCGCTTGATATGTTTGTAAGCGAGGTAGACCATGAAAAATATCCTGATGTGAAGCAGAAATACAGGTTTGAGAGGGTTACGATTAAGGATAAGCCGGAGGATATGTTGAGAAAAAGCATCTCTTCTGATGCAAATGTGATCACAGCTAATGCGCCGGAAACCGTGAGTGTTCAAGCACAGGCATGTCATGAGCCGATACCGGATGCAGACGCAGGTCAGGCTCCAAATCCGCGTTTGATGGAGTTTCTGGATGCGGATACCTTTGAGGAAAAGTACAATATACTTGTCTCAATGAGGGATACCATAACCGACCGCCTTATAGATGATATAGCGGTGGTTATGGATGTTGTAGTTCCTGAGGGCCCATTGCAGAAGCGGTATGATGATTTGAAGAATACGATAAAGACAAGACAGTACTATGAATTTTCCAACCGGCTCAGATAGCTGTTGTGATATTTGCCGGATTCGGTGACATCCTCGCCAAACCAGTCAGGGGCTACGAATTCATTTGCTGCGTCAACAGAGTCGAATTCCACCTCCACAAGCGTAAGAGGAGCCAGATCACCCTCAAATACATCAAGCTCAGCGGTCAGGCCGCCGTCAAGAGGTATGAGATAGCGGGTCTTTTCGATTAGGCGGCCGTCTATCTTTTGGACGAGATGTATGTATGCCTCTTTGGTAAGAGGAAGATTGTACTCCTCGCGCACCATAAGACCGGCGCCCTTGTAGGTCATATAATAGCTGTCGTTTGAGCGTCTGACTCTGACAACAGGAGATGTGCACAGATAGCCCTGGGCAATTTTCTTGCTCGCGTAGCTGTCTAAATTGGAAGGAAGCTGTTTAAGTAGGTATTTTCTTTCGATTTCCATGGTATGTCCTTTCGGTTTATGAGTGGATTTATAGTTACACATAACTGATTATAATGACCGGTATTTAAAAATTCAAGCGGTGAATCCAGGCTTATGAGCAGTAACCTTTTTATAGGCGTTACTGATATGTAGTAATTTCTATAGTATTTTTAAGAAAAGAAGGAGAAAAATATGAGTAAAGTAGGAATTTTTATGGCAGACGGCTGTGAGGAGATTGAAGGACTTACAGTGGTCGATATAGTTAGAAGAGCAAAGCTTGAGATTGAGACCATATCAATCACAGAAAAAGCTGAGGTGACAAGCTCACATCAGGTGACCTTTAAGACAGATACAACAAAGGCGCAGGCTGACTTTGACAGCTACGATGCAATCGTACTGCCGGGAGGAATGCCCGGTACATTAAACCTTGGCGCAGATGAGACAGTGGTAAAGACAATTAAGAGCTTTGCCGCTGATGGAAAGCTTGTTGCGGCAATATGTGCAGCGCCTAGCGTGCTCGGGGAGAATCATATACTTGAGGGCAAAAAGGCTACCTGTCATCCGGGCTTTGAGGAAAAGCTCCTCGGTGCACAGTGGCTTGAGCAGCCTGTTGTTGTGGATGGAAATGTGATTACAAGCCGTGGAATGGGAACAGCGATTGCATTTGCACTCGAGATTGTCAGATACTTCACAGACGATGCCACAGTAGAGCATATCCGACAGGGGCTGGTATACTAGACCGGCAAGTCCTATATTATAACAAAAGAGGTCACACACCAAACCCCATGGTGCGCGGCCTCTTTTTGTGCTTGCGATTGAAGCGTATTTTTGAAGCTTGCTATTGCAGAGCTTATTTCATCTGCTGCTCCTGCTTCATGATCATCTGCTTGACCATCTCGCCACCGATTGAACCGGCCTGCTTAGAAGTAAGGTCACCGTTGTAGCCCTCCTTTAAAGGAACTCCAAGCTCTGAAGCAACCTCTTCCTTGAAACGGCTCATAGCCTCTTTTGCCTCCGGTACAGAAGCCTTTTTACTACTTGATGCTGCCATAATGCAATACCTCCTTTTAAAACGTTATACACAAGCTGTATGTGTATGGAAATATTATGCCGTAAAATGACAAAAATATGTTTTGGTATTGCTGACAATTTATGGAATTATACACAAAAGCAAATTTAATGTAAAAAACACTGGAAATAGTGGATTTGTTGTGTTATAATCATCCAATGACTGGGCTTAGCAGTTTAAAAAGCGTGCCCACATTACATTTGATGTACATACCATTCATATATATTTTTAAGGAGGATAACGATTGACATGAGTGTACAGGTTGAGAATTTAGAGCATAATATGGCGAAGCTTACTATTGAGGTAGCAGCTGAGGAATTAGAGAAAGCATTGGATTCTGCATATCAGAAGCAGAAGAAACAGATTAGTGTACCTGGATTCCGTAAAGGAAAAGTGCCAAGAGCTATGATTGAGAAAATGTATGGAGCAGGTGTGTTCTATGAGGATGCAGCAAACATTCTTATGCAGCAGACATATGCAGGTGCAGTTGACGAGAGTGGTGTTGATATAGTTTCACGTCCTACAGTTGAGGTTACTCAGATTGAGAAGGGACAGCCTTTCATCTACACAGCAGAGGTTGCTGTAAGACCAGAGGTTACTCTTGGTAAGTACATGGGCGTTACAGTTACAAAGATCGACACATCAGTTTCTGATGAAGAGGTTGACGCTGAGCTCGAGAATCAGAGAAACAAAAATGCAAGAACAGTTACAGTTACAGATCGTCCTGTAGCAGAGGGAGATACAGCAGTTATCGACTTCGAGGGATTTGTTGACGGAGTAGCTTTCGAGGGTGGAAAGGGTGAGAATCATCCATTAGAGATCGGTTCACACACATTCATCGATACATTCGAGGATCAGTTAGTAGGAAAGAACACAGGCGATGAGGTTGAGGTCAATGTAACATTCCCTGAGCAGTATCAGGCAGCAGACCTTGCAGGAAAGCCGGCTACATTCAAGGTTAAGATCAACGAGATCAAGGCTAAGGAGCTTCCTGAGCTTGATGATGAGTTTGCACAGGATGCAGCAGGTGTTGATACATTAGCTGAGTACAAAGAGGAAATCAAGAAGAACCTCACAGAGAAGAAAGAGACAGAAGCTAAGAAGACTAAAGAGGATGAGGCTATCCAGAAGATTATCGACAAGTCAAAGATGGATCTTCCGGAGGCAATGATTGAGACTCAGTGTGAGACAATGGTTGAGGAGTTCGCTCAGAGAATCGCACAGAGCGGTCTTACAATGGAGCAGTACTTACAGTTCTCAGGCATGACAGTTGACCAGCTTAAGGATCAGGTTCGTCCAGAGGCTACAACACGTATCCAGAGCAGCCTTGTACTTGAGCAGATTGCCAAGGAGGAGAACATCGAGGTTACTGATGCAGATATCGATGCTGAGGTAGAGAAGATGGCTAAGGCATACGGCATGGAGGCTGATAAGCTTAAAGAGTACATGGGAGATGCTGAGAAGGAGTCTATGAAGAAAGACCTCGCTATCACAAAGGCTGTAGATCTTGTCATGGACAACGTTAAAGAGCGTGCAAAGGCAAAGAAAAAGGCTGATGCAGAAGAGTCTACAGAAGAATAAGATTTTTTGAATCAAAATTTGATGGACTGGCTCAGAAGCCTATTTTCTGAGCCGGTCTTTTGAGCTTTTATAAAGGAGGCATTTTATATGAGTTTAGTACCATATGTCATTGAACAGACCAGCAGAGGAGAGCGCAACTACGACATTTACTCCAGATTATTAAAAGACCGTATTATTTTCCTCGGAGAGGAAGTGAACGAGACAACAGCAAGCCTTGTTGTTGCCCAGCTTTTATTCCTTGAGTCTGAGGATCCAAATAAGGACATCCACCTTTACATCAATTCACCGGGTGGAATGGTTACAGCAGGACTTGCTATTTACGATACTATGCAGTACATTAAGTGTGATGTCTCAACAATCTGTATCGGTCTTGCAGCCAGCATGGGGGCTTTCCTTCTCGCAGGTGGTGCAAAGGGCAAGAGATATGCTCTTCCAAATGCAGAGATTATGATTCACCAGCCATCAGGCGGTGCAAAGGGTCAGGCTACTGAGATTCAGATTGCTGCAGAGAATATTTTAAAGACAAAGAAGAGATTAAACGAGATTTTAGCAGCCAATACAGGCAAGCCATATGAGACAATTGCAGCTGATACAGAGCGTGACAACTATATGTCAGCACAGGAAGCAGCTGAGTATGGTCTTATAGACAGTGTAATAATAAACAGATAATTATAAGTTAGATGAATTTAAGAGGGTACCCCGTATGGGATGCCCTCATGCAATAAAAGGAGTTAATAATGGCAGGAAAAAACGACGGAAAGATTCGCTGCTCATTTTGCGGTAAGACACAGGACCAGGTAAATCGTTTGATTTCCGGACCTAATGGAGCTTTTATCTGCGATGAGTGTATAGATATATGTGCCGAGATTCTTGAGGAGGAAGGCGTTGAGGGCCATGAGGACAAGAGCAGCGCTAAGGATGATATAAATCTTGTTACTCCGGAGGAGCTTAAGGCATTTTTGGATGACTATGTAATAGGACAGGACCAGGCTAAGAAGGTGCTTTCGGTTGCTGTTTACAATCACTACAAGAGAGTACTGGCAGGTGATACATCAGATGTTGAGCTGCAGAAGAGCAATATCCTCATGCTTGGACCTACAGGCTCAGGAAAGACACTTCTTGCGCAGACACTTGCCAGAGTGATAAATGTACCATTTGCCATCGCTGATGCTACAACACTCACAGAGGCAGGATATGTAGGTGAGGATGTGGAGAATATCCTCTTAAAGCTTATTCAGGCGGCAGATTATGATATCGAGCGAGCAGAGCACGGTATCATTTATATAGATGAGATAGACAAAATTACAAAGAAATCAGAGAATGTCTCAATCACCAGAGACGTGTCAGGAGAGGGTGTACAGCAGGCTCTTTTAAAGATTCTTGAGGGCACAGAGGCATCTGTACCGCCACAGGGCGGCAGAAAGCATCCACAGCAGGAGCTTATTCCTATTGATACCACCAATATACTTTTTATCTGTGGTGGAGCCTTTGATGGTCTGGAGAAAATCATCGACAGCCGTATGGATACATCATCTATCGGTTTCAATTCTGATGTAAAGTCAAAGACAGAGCTCAATGTGGGTGAGGCATTTAAGCATGCACTTCCACAGGATTTTGTGAAGTTTGGACTGATTCCTGAGTTTATCGGACGTGTACCTATCACAGTCTCACTTGAGGCACTTGACAGGGATGCGCTTATCCGCATACTCAAGGAGCCTAAGAACTCACTTATCAAGCAGTATGCAAAGCTCTTTGAGCTTGACGGAGTAGGTCTTGAGTTCACAGATGATGCAGTCAATGCCATCGCTGACAAGGCACTTGAGAGAAAGACAGGAGCCAGAGGTCTTCGTGCCATCATGGAGGCTGTTATGCTTGACCTTATGTATCGTATACCGTCAGACAAGAGCATCAGCAAGTGCGTAATTGACAAGGATACCGTTGAGGACAACTTAAAGCTCGATGGTGAGTGTGTGCCGGAGGCATATATCGAGGAAAAAGCAGCGTCATAAGTACATGGCGGTATTTTATAAAGGTACAGCATCGGATAATATAAATTGCACAGCTCTTTGTTAAGCTTAGCTGTGCAATAATACAGGAGATATAAGTGGAAGAACAGATTATTAACATGCCTGCAGTAGCGCTGAGAGGGCTTACTATTCTGCCCGGGATGATTGCTCATTTCGACGTCAGCAGAGAGCGCTCACTCCGTGCTATCGAGGAGGCTATGGAGCAGGATCAAAGGATATATCTTGTCACACAAAGTAATGTGGACAGGGAGGACCCGACTCAGGAAGACCTCTACCGGATGGGAATAGTAGCCGACATAAAGCAGGTTGTCAGACTGCAGAATGATGTTGTGAGAATACTTGTAGATGGAATAAGCCGGGCAAAGCTGCTTGGCTTTACCGGTCGTAAGAAGTATCTTGAGGCAGAAATTTGTTATTGTGACAGTAATGCAGACAGCCTGCCGGAGGATCTAAAGGAGGCTATGCTTCTCGGAGTCAGGGAGGCGTTTCACAGATATGCGGCAGTCATAGGCAAAATCAGCAAGGAGCTTATCAGACAGATAGACCAGTATGAGGATCTTGAAAAGCTCATAGACTATGTGACCAATAATCTGCCGGTGTCATATGAGCTGAAGCAGCAGGTGCTTGAGGCAGAGGACATCAATGACAGGTATCAGGTTATAGTATCATTACTTCTCTCCCAGGTGGAGGTTATTTCCATAAAGAATGAGCTTCAGAAAAAAGTAAAGGTTCGTGTGGACAAGCATCAGAAGGAGTATGTGCTTCGCGAACAGCTCGGCGTGATACGTGAGGAGCTGGGTGAGAATGCTGACTCGGATGCTGATGAATATGAGAAAAAGCTATCCGAGTTAGATGCGCCTGACTATGTGAAGGAAAAGACGAAAAAAGAGATAAAGCGCTTTAGAAATATGAGCAGCAACTCATCTGAGAGCACGGTTGAGAGAGGGTATATAGAGACAGTGCTTGAGCTTCCGTGGAACAAAATGTCTGTGGACAACAAGGACCTTGACCATGCAGCGCAGGTGCTTGATGATGATCACTACGGATTAAAGGATGTTAAGGAGAGGATACTTGAGTTTCTGGCAGTCAGAAATCTGACCAGCAAGGGAGAGAGTCCTATCATATGTCTTGTCGGTCCTCCGGGAACTGGAAAGACAAGCATAGCCCGCTCAATTGCGGCTGCACTGGAGAAGAAATATGTGCGTATTTCTCTTGGCGGTGTGCGCGATGAGGCAGAAATTCGTGGACACAGAAAGACATATATCGGTGCCATGCCGGGCCGTATAGTAAATGGCTTAAGACAGGCAGGTGTCTCAAATCCTCTCATGCTGTTGGATGAGATAGATAAGGTGTCAAGTGACTACAAGGGTGACACATCAGCCGCTCTTCTTGAGGTGCTTGACAGTGAGCAGAACTGCAAATTCAGGGATCATTACATTGAGATGCCTGTGGATTTGTCGGAGGTGCTTTTTATTGCAACGGCAAATGAGGTTTCGGGCATTCCAAAGCCACTTCTTGACAGGATGGAGCTTATTGAGGTGTCAAGCTACACTGAAAATGAGAAGTTTCATATCGCAAAGGAGCACCTGGTTGAGAAGCAAAAGAGCAAAAACGGAATTAAAAAGGAACAGCTTACGATAACAGACGGAGCTTTAAAGGACATCATCAGGCTGTACACCAGAGAGGCCGGAGTCAGAAGTCTTGAGAGGACTATCGGCAAGCTGTGCCGCAAGGCTGCAAGAGAAATCTTTAAGGACAGCGAAGCAGCTGTAAAGGTTACAAAGACCAATCTAAAGATATACCTTGGCAATCCGAAGTACAGCCCGGAGAAGAAAAATGATCACGCTGAGGTGGGAATCGTTAGAGGGCTCGCATGGACCAGCGTGGGCGGAGTCACGCTCGAGGTCGAGGTGAATGTGCTGCCGGGCAAGGGTGAGCTTGTTCTAACAGGTAAGCTTGGAGATGTGATGAAGGAGTCGGCACAGGCGGCACTTAGCTATGTGCGCTCAATAAGCGAAGGCTATGGTATTGATGCAGAGTTTTACACGAAGCATGACATCCATATACATATCCCGGAGGGAGCAGTGCCAAAGGATGGTCCATCTGCAGGTATCACTATGGCGACAGCCATGCTCTCGGCTATTACAGACAGAGCTGTCAGGGCAGACGTGGCCATGACAGGAGAGATAACGCTGCGCGGCAGGGTGCTTCCGATAGGAGGACTCAAGGAAAAGCTGCTTGCAGCCAAGGTAATCGGAATAAAAACAGTGTGTATTCCAAAGGATAATGAAAAGGACCTTGAGGAGATTTCAAAGGAAATAACAGACGGCATGGAAATCGTGCCGGTGGAGAAATTTTCACAGGTAGAGAAGATAGTATTTGTAAAATAAGAATGAGGAAGAGATTATGGTAATTAAAAGTGTTAATTTAGAGACAGTTTGCGGAATTACAAGCACAATCCCTGACAATGAGTATAATGAGGTGGCATTTGCCGGCAAATCCAATGTAGGCAAGTCGTCACTGATCAATGCGCTCATGAACAGAAAGTCACTTGCCAGGATCTCTTCACAGCCCGGCAAGACACAGACCATCAATTTTTATAACGTCAATGACGCCATGTATCTGGTCGATCTGCCGGGCTATGGCTATGCAAACGCCAATATTGAGATAAAAGCAAAATGGGGACAGATGATAGAAAACTATCTGCACACCTCAAAAAAGCTTCAGGCGGTGTTTTTACTTATAGATATAAGGCATGAGCCATCGGACAATGATATCATGATGTATGACTGGATGGTAAACCAGGGCTTTGCACCGATTATCATTGCAACCAAATCCGATAAATTGAAAAAAAGCCAGATTGCCGCACACATAAAGACCATCAAGGATGTGCTTCATGTAGAGCCGGACACGGTGGTTATACCGTTTTCGTCAATGTCAAAGGAAGGCAGGGATGAAATCTGGAAGCTCATAGATTCACTCGTGTTTGACGAGGAGACTCTTCTTGCCATGAAGCAGGAGGAAAAAGCAAAGCGCGAGGCAAAATCAGCGGCAAAAAAAGCCGTTTCATCGGAGCCACACAAAAAGGAGCGCTGGAAGAAGACCGGAAAGCCGGTTGCGAAAAAAACAAAAGAGCGCAGAGATAAGGCCAAGAGCAAAAAAAGCGCTAATAATCATAAAAAGAAATAAAGTCATAGAAATAAAGCTATAGAAAGAAAGGCGAATATTTAATATATGAAGAATAAATGCAAATTTGTAGGCATTATGTTTTTGTGTATATTGACAGTGTGTACACTTGCAGTAATGGCATATGAGCACACTGAAGGTAAAACAGGCGTTGTCGGTGGAGTATCAGGAGCTTCTGACAGTACAAAAAATACTGATGATATGCTTACCGTCGTGACGTCCTTCTATCCCATGTATATTGCTGCATTAAACATAGTGGACGGCGTGGACGGAGTGAGACTTGAAAACCTAAGCGAGCCACAGACCGGCTGTCTGCACGATTTCCAGCTCACACCGGAGGATATGAAGCTTTTGTCCACTGCCGATGTGTTTGTCATAAACGGAGGTGGTATAGAGTCGTTTATGTCTGATGTGGCAAAGGCATATCCGAAGCTTGATGTGGTGGAGGCCTGTGAGGATGTGGCGCTTCTTTCTGAGGATGCAGACACAGAATCAGAAAGCAATCACGACCATGATCACGATGCAGATACAGAATCAGATAGTAATCACGACCATGATCACGATGCAGATACAGAATCAGATAGCGACCACGACCATGACCACGATCACGATCACGGTGATGAGAATGCCCATGCATGGATGAGCGTGCCGCGTTACCGCACCATGGTCAAAACCATCGCCTCACATCTGGCACAGAAGGATGAGGCACACGCCAAAGAGTATTATGCGAATGCCGAAAAATATGACGCCAAGCTTGCAGTGCTTGAGGAAAAGATAGATAGCCTAAAGAGTCTTACCGGTGGACAGAATATCATCATATTCCATGAGGCATATGAGTATGTGGCTGATGACTTTTCCATGAATGCGTGCTACCTGTTAGATCTTGACGAGGAGCGCTCGGTCAGCGCCGGTGAGGTAAAGCAGGTAATAGGTGCCATAAAGGATGACGGAGTGTCGGTAATACTCGCTGAGGAGCTCTACGGAAAGAGCATGGGAGATACTGTATCGCGTGAGACAGATGTGCATATGGTTTATATCGACCCTCTCAATCGGGGAGAGTACGACAAGGACAGCTATCTTGACGGCATGGAGCATAATATAGAGCTTGTCAAAGATGCATTCACTAAATAAAATTGGAGGTAACTATTCAGGAATATATGCGGAAAATTATACAGCCATGTGGCTTTCATTGCATAAAAATAAATAATCTTGGAGTGAGCTTCGGAGAGCAGACGGTGCTTGAGGATGTGAATATGCACATACACTGTGGTTCCTTCAATGTCATAATAGGCCAGAACGGTGCCGGAAAATCCACACTCATAAAGGCAATACTGGGCGAGATACCTCACACCGGTACGATTGAGTTCAAGGATACAAAGGACGGACATATGGCAAAGCTTAAAATCGGCTATGTGCCACAGTCTGTCAATATCGAGAAAAACACACCGGTCAGCGTGTATGACCTCATAGCAAGCTACCGGTACAATTACCCTGTTTTTCTGCCGAAGAGCAAAAAGATAGAGGCAAAAATAAAGGAGACACTCGAGGTATTTGAGGCAGAGGAGCTCATCGACAAGCAGGTGTGCAACCTCTCGGGAGGACAGCTGCAGAGAGTGCTGCTTTCCATGGCAATCATGGACGAGCCAAACCTGCTGCTTTTGGATGAGCCGGTGTCGGGAATAGACCAAAACGGCATGGAGCTTTTCTACAAGACCATGGATTATTTAAAGACTCACTATGACCTTGCAATCATACTCATATCGCATGATTTGGATTATGTGGCAAAGTACGCAGACCATGTTGTGCTGCTTGATAAGACAGTAGCAAAGCAGGGAACTGTGAAGGATGTCTTCGAGAGCAAGGAATTTGAAAGAATTTTTTACACAGGAGAGGAATCCTGGGTGAGAGAGGAGGAGCATAAATGAATATAACCTCCTGGCTTCAATATGATTTCATGAGAAATGCCCTTATCGCGGTGCTCATCATCACACCGCTTTTTGGCATAATGGGAACCATGATTGTAAACAAAAAAATGGCATACTTTTCAGATGCGCTCGGACACTCTGCCCTCACCGGCATCGCAGTCGGTGTGGTATGCGGCATGGCTGATACCTCGCTTGCCATGGTAATATTTGCGATAGTGTTTGCGCTTCTTTTAAACAAGATAGGCAGTCTGAACACAGCATCAACAGATACCATTATATCGGTATTTTCATCTTGCTCTGTGGCTATCGGTCTTGCGATACTGTCAAAGGGCGGCAATTTCAGCAAATACTCAAGCATACTGGTGGGCGATGTGTTAAGCATCACAAAGACAGAGATAGTATATCTAATCGTGATTTTTGTGGTCACGATAGTGTTCTGGGTGCTTTGCTTTAATAAGCTCAACGCCATCTGCATACACAGAAGCGTGGCAAAAAGCAAGGGTATCCATGTGCGTTTACTGGACAATCTGTTTGCAGTGCTTGTAGCACTCATAGTCATGCTCTCTATCAAGTGGATAGGTATACTTATAATAAATGCGCTGCTCATACTGCCTGCGGCTTCATCAAGGAATATTTCAGAAAATATGCGTGAGTATCATTTCTTTTCAGTGATATTTTCAGTATTTTCCGGAATAGTCGGCCTTGCGGTGTCATACTACACCAATGTGGCAACAGGCCCGATGATAGTGATTATAGCATCGGTAATATATTTTTCGACATTTATATTTGGCAGAAAACTGAAAAAATAACAGTAAAGGCTATAATTAACAGACACAAAACAGCCGATACAGATTATAAGAGATAAACTGTTTAGCTATATCAGACGCTATACAGGTTGATAATAGTATAGCGGGAAAGGATTCCCGCACACGCATTACCAGGGAGGGATGAGAAATGTTAGATGCTATTTCAAGTGTAGTTTCAGCAGTAGCTGCGCAGAGTGTCACAGCAAAGGACGAGGCGCAAGCAAAGAATACCAACACCGCTTCAAAGAAGCAGGACGCAAAGACTGATAAGTCGGATGCAAAGACTTTAGGCTTCAGTGAGGAGGCTGCTGTATATGAGAAATCAGACAGCAAGGATGATTCAAAGGATACTGCAAAGAGCACAGTAAACCAGAAGATGAGCAAGGCAGACAGAGATGCGCTGGTACAGGCACTTAAGGATGATGCCAACGCCAGACAGCAGCAGCTTATCGAGATCGTCAGAAAGTCTATGACAGGACAGGCTACAACCTGGGACAAGTCACAGGGCTTAAAGAGTTTGTTTGAGAATCTGACTGTAGATGCAGACACGATAGCGCAGGCCAAAAAGGACATCGCTGAGGATGGATACTGGGGAGTTGAGAAGACCTCAGACCGTATACTTGACTTTGCAAAGGCACTGTCAGGGGGCGACAAGGACAAGGCTGATGAGCTTTTGAATGCATTCAAGAAGGGCTTTTCACAGGCAACAGGAGAATGGGGAGACAAGCTGCCGTCAATATGTCAGGATACATATGATGCAGTAGTCAAGAAATTCGAGGCCTGGAAGAACGGCACTGAGGAGACACAGGTACAGGGCTAGAAGCCGGATGTGTATGTAAAAGTGTCGTTATGGAACGAATATTATAATATAAGAAATCTGATTTATGAATTATGAAAAGGGGGCTGCACGCAGCGTGCAGTCACCTTTTTAGTGCTTGTATAATTTTTTAAGAGGTGTATAATAGAAATATAGTATATAGGTATCATTATTCATAGGGGAGGGAACATCATGAAATTAGACATGTCAAAGTGGAAAACACTTAGCATTAAAAATCGTTTAAAAAAAGGATTTAGACTGACTACATTTGTAGCATCGGCATCGGGGGTCATCGCGGGTATTCTTATGATTATTGTATCAATGAGATATTCCAGTGCACTAACCTTTTACGGATTTTCACAGGGAGATATAGGAAAGGTTATGGTAACCTTCTCAGAGACACGAAGCGCTACACGAGCTCTTATCGGTTATACAGCTTCTGACACATTAAGTAAGATGTCTGATACACATGCTTCTAAAAAGGAATCATTTCAAAAATACTGGGAAGAACTGCAAAGCTCTATAAAGACAGGTGAGGAGCAGGCTATATATGATGATATAAACAGTAAGCTCGACTCATACTGGAGTCTCGATGATGAAATCGGACAGTTAGGTGAGACTGCTACAGATTCTGAGACACAGAAGGAGGCCGAGGAGAGAGCAGTAGCAGAGCTTGCACCTGCATATGATGAGATATATCAGCAGCTTGTTGCTCTTATGAATATAAAGGTAACAGAGGGAGATAATTTAAGCAAGACATTATCATTAGTATCATATGCCGCATTTGGTATTGTTATTGTTATCATTGTCGGTTCATATTTTATCTCGATGAAAATCGGGGACGAAGTTGCAGTTGGTATTTCTAAACCACTCGATGAGTTAAAACAGAGATTACGTACATTTGCACAGGGTGATCTTGAGGCTCCATTCCCGGCAGTTGATTCACAAGATGAAATTGCTGATATGGTAGGGGTTGCAAAAAACATGGCAGCAGACCTTAAGACTATCATATCTGACTCTGACAAGCTTCTTGGAAAGATGGCAGAAGGAGATTATACAGTTTCATCAGACATGGAAGATAAATATACCGGAGATTTTATTGGACTTCTCATGGCAATGCGTCAGATGAAGACACAGATGAATGATGTTATGTCACATATCAATGAGATATCATCACTTGTTACAGCAGGTTCTAACAACCTTGCTCAGGCAGCACAGGAAATAGCAGAAGGTGCTATGGATCAGTCAGCAGCCATTGAGGAGCTTCAGGCTACATTTGCAGATATCACAGGCGGTGTTGAGAAAACATCTGAGAAGCTCAATGATACATACAGGATTGCACAGGAGTATGCTGAGGAAGCAGATCACAGCCATACAGAGATGCAGGGCATGGTTGATGTTATCGGACGCATCAATGATACATCTAAGCAGATTGAGAATATCATTTCTGAGATTGAGGATATTGCCAGTCAGACAAACCTTCTTTCACTCAATGCAGCTATCGAGGCAGCGCGTGCAGGTGAGGCAGGTAAAGGATTCGCAGTTGTTGCGGGACAAATCAGAAGTCTTTCAGAGCAGAGTGCCAAGGCTGCAGTTGACACACGTCAGCTTATAGAGAGTGCCATTGCGGTATCTAACGAGGGTAATGAAGCTGCAGAGCGCGTAAGTACTTCTATTGAAAAGGTTATCAATGGTATGAAGGAAGTTGCAGATTCTTCTCAAAAACTCAGCGAGATTGCAGAGGAGCAGGCAAAGGCTATGGAGCAGGCAGAGGCTGGCATTAATCAGATATCAGATGTTGTACAGTCAAACTCAGCAAATGCAGAGGAAACATCAGCAACAAGTGAGGAGCTTTCAGCACAGGCGGAGACAATGAACGAGCTGATCAGCAAATTTATATTGGAAAAGAAATAAAAAATTGTACATACGAGTTTAGAAAAACCTTAAAAAAGCCCCACAAGCATTATTGATATGCTGCGAGGCTTTTTTTGTACAAACAGAATATTTTGAGATAGAAATAAATGAGAATATTTGAAATTGCTCTTTTTGAATGTTTGTGTTATAATCCTTGTATACAAAAAACAGAGGTAATACAATATGGGTAGTAATAACGATATTTCATTAAAAGCATTAGCCAAGATTAATCTGGGGCTTGATGTGGTGAGGCGCAGAGAGGACGGATATCATGAGGTCCGTATGATTATGCAGACTATTCATCTGTATGACAGGCTAGATATCAAAAGGACAAAGGAGTCTGGCATACAGATACAGACCAATCTGTCTTTTCTTCCTGTAAATGAGAACAATCTCATATACAAGGCTGCGAAGCTTCTTATGGATGAGTTTTCTATAACTGACGGTGTATCAGTGAAGCTGGACAAGCGTATTCCTGTTGCGGCAGGAATGGCAGGGGGCAGTACTGATGCAGCAGCTATGCTTTTTGGCATGAACAGACTTTTTTCACTGGGGCTGACAAAGAGACAGCTTATGGAAAGAGGTGTGCAGATTGGCGCGGATGTGCCATACTGTATTATGAGAGGTACGGCGCTTGCTGAGGGCATAGGAGAGGAGCTTAGTCCTCTTGCTCCAATGGTAAAGTGTCCGGTGCTCATTGCAAAGCCGTCCATTTCGGTATCCACCAAGTTTGTGTACCAGAATTTAAAGCTTGATGATACGACAGTTCATCCGGATATAGACCTCCTGATAGAGGATATAAAGGCTAAGAATCTGCATGACATTGCAGCACACATGGGAAATGTCTTAGAGACCGTGACCATACCAAACTATCCGGTGATAGACGAGATAAAGAAGCATATGCTTTCTCATGGCGCGGTGGGAGCCATGATGAGCGGCAGTGGTCCGACAGTTTTTGGACTGTTTGACGATGAAGCTACCGCAAAGAAAGCGTATAAAGCTATGCGAAGCTCACACCTTGCCAGACAGGTGTATCTGACATCTGTATACAATAATCGTAAATGATACGATACCGTGACAGCATAGCCGGTGCTTTATAGTTACCTTATTTTCTTATAGATGAGAATTATAATACAAGAGATAGGAGAAGTTTGATGACTGATAATTTAACTTTAAATATGGATGCATATCTGCCACTGCGTGATGTGGTTTTTAACACACTTCGTGAGGCAATTTTAAAGGGAGAGCTCAAGCCGGGCGAGAGACTTATGGAGCTGCAGCTTGCGTCAAAGCTTGGAGTCAGCCGTACACCTATACGTGAAGCAATCAGAATGCTCGAGCAGGAGGGGCTTGCAGTTACGATGCCGCGAAAGGGCGCAGAGGTTGCCAAGATGACTCTCAAGGATATGGAGGATGTGCTTGAGGTGAGAGAGGCTCTAGATGAGCTTGCAGCCAAAATTGCATGTAAGAAAATCAGTGATGAGCAGCTCGCAAAGCTAAAGACAATAAAGGATGAGTTCAAAAAGAGCATGGACTCAGGCGATGTGAAAAAGATAGCTGAGGAGGATGTGAAGTTTCACGATGCTATCTATGAGGCAACCGACAATGCGAAGCTTGTATCTATGATGAACAATATCCGCGAGCAGATGTACCGCTACAGAGTGGAGTATTTGAAGGATCCGAAGAATTATCCGATGCTGGTGAAGGAGCATGATGCCATCTACAGGGCGCTTGAGTCAAGAAATATGGAGCTTGTGACTACGGAAATGCATACGCATGTGGCAAATCAGGCGGTTGCTGTGAAGGCTGTGATACAAATGCAGGATGAAGAGAAGAAATAAAAATATAACAAGAATATAGCAGACAAAGATAAAATAACAAAACAGAGGCTGCCGGTCGCACTGATGTGTGAACGGTGGCCTTTTTAGTGGCTTAGTTAGTGGCTTAGATAGTTATAAAATAAACAATCAGGGATATTTGCGAGCTTGTACGGTCATACTATATAAAGAATTTTAAATCTGACGGGGGATATAGGAGAGTTAAAGATGACCACAAACATAGATGAGAACATAAAAAGCTTCAGACAGATATATTCTGACTGCTCCGATATCAAGATGCAGGAGATGTATCTGGGGCGTGATGCCTCCATAAAGTGCTTTGTTGCATATATTGAGGTGACATGTGCAGGCTCCGGTATCAATAACAGTGCGTTTGGACGATTTACCTCATACCTTGAAGGGATAGACCGGGATCAGGTTAAGGAAGTACTTGACAAAAATCAGGCAGCTTTATCCGAATTTGCGCATCTTCATACGGTTAAGGAGGCGGCTCAGATGATGCTGACAGGAGACGTGATATTTTTTGTGGATGGCTATCCTGATGCCTTCAAGCTTCCCGACAAGGGATATCCTGCCATGTCAATTCAGGAGATTGATTCGGAAAAGGTCATACGAGGCTCCAATGAGGGCTTTGCAGATTCCATAAAAATAAATACGGCACTTATCAGGCGCAGGTTAAGGAGCACTCGCTTAAAGTGCAAAGAGGTGAAAAAGGGGCTTCGAGGACACAGCAATGTGGACATACTGTATGTGAGAGACCTCGTAAAAGATGGGCTTGTTGAGGAGGTGGAAAGGAATCTGGACAGCTATGTGATAGACCATGTGGGTGATTCGGGAGTCATTGAACAGTTTGCAGAGGCAAAATGGTATTCGCCGTTTCCGCAGCTTCAGACCACAAAGCGGCCGGATGTTGCGGTAAATGCGCTCCTAGAGGGGCGGGTGGTGGTGCTGTGCGATAATTCACCGATAGCGATAATACTGCCAACCACCATGAACAATTTTTTAAAAACCGCAGATGATTACTATAACAGAACGATAGCAGCAAGCTTTGCCAGGCTGATACGGTATGTGGCAGCCTTCATGTCATTTACATTGCCGGGGCTCTATCTGGCGGTCACAAATTTTCATACACAGATACTGCCGACACCACTCATACTGGCATTTTATGAGGCCAGACTCGGCTGCCCGTTTCCACAGCTCATAGAGGTACTCATGATGGAGCTGTCGTTTGAGCTGCTTCGCGAAGCCGGCATAAGACTTCCCGGAGCAATGGGAAACACGATAGGCATAGTCGGAGGCCTCATAATCGGACAGGCAGCAGTGGATGCAAATTTAGTAAGCCCTATAGTGGTCATCCTGGTTGCATTTACCGCACTCTGCTCGTTTGCCATACCGAGTGAGGAGTTTGCATTTTCATTTAGGATACTCAAATTTGCTGTAATAATTATGTCGGCATGGCTTGGATACTTTGGATTTTTAATTAGTCTGATGGTGATACTTTTGCATCTTGCAAAGCTCAAAAGCTGTGGTTATCCATACATGATGCCATTCGTGGGCAGCGAGCTGACAGGCGGAGAGGATGAAAAGGACAGTATCATACGGTTTCCGCTTCGCAGACTATGGAGACGGCCTGTGTTTGCAAGAGAAAAGGAGTGCAGGAAGCTGAAAGGAAATAAGTATGACTAAAAATATGAGCAAAAGCTACACATTTGCACAAAACGAAAGCATATCGCCACGCCAGCTATATAGACTATACGTCTTTAATCTGCTTGGAGTCGGCACGCTGGTGCTTCCAAACAATCTGGCGAAGCTTGGAAAGTATGGTTTTATCTCTATCGCGCTCGGAGTTTTCATGGCATGGCTATTTATGTGGATAGTAAGCGAGGTACGTGAACGCAGGAAAATTATATATGACAGAAGCTTTGGTAAAACAGCACATGCAAAAATATTAATTTATGATTTAATTATTGCAGTATACGAGTTATCACAGGCTGCATTTCTTGCATGGATATTTGTAAAGCTGATACGTGACAGTCTTATACCGGATGAGTCATTTACAGCTGTGCTTCTTGTGATAATGGCGGTGTGCGCTTATGCGCTAAGCGGCGGAGTGGAGTGCCGTGCCAGAGTATATGAGGTAGTATTTTTCTTTGTGCTCATACCGCTTGCGGCTATGCTTTTGTTTGCAATATCGGATGTGAGACTTGACTATCTGATGATTAAGGACAGGGTTGGTGTGGAATTTGGCATCGCAGATATATTCGCGGGCGCGTACTATGTGTTTGCAGCATCCATTTCCGTGTTCAATATACTGTTTGTAAGGGAACGCAGTGTCTCACAGATACGATGGAGTGTGAGCAAAGCAATACTCACATATGCAGGCATACTGTTTTTGTTGTATGCGGTATTGCTTGGAAGCTTTGGAAAATATTCACTGTCGGAAATAGAGTTTCCGGCTGTTGTACTGATGAGTGATGTGCAGATAAAGGGCAGCTTCTTTAAGAGAGCGGACGCACTTATGCTGTCGGTGTGGTTTTTCACGCTGTTTTCAGTGCTCAACATGAGCCTTTATTATGCGGTTCTAAGATGTGAGAACTTTGCTAAAAATACGGCAAAAGTTATACTTACATTTAATAAAAACCGAGGCTTCAGTAACAATAAGCAATTAAGCTGTGACAGACAGAAAAGCCATGACGAAGGAAATAGCAGTATTAGAAGCCGGTGCATCATATTTGCCATAGCAGTCACAGTGACATTAGCATATATTCTTGAAAGTGGAGATGAAATCGTGAAAAAATATCTTGGATTTTTATTGTGTATAGCAATACCGGTCATAGTAGTGCTGACGATAGGTCTTATGCTGACCGGCTGCAGTGCGGTGGAGCTTGAGGAGCGATGCTTCCCGACACTTGCTGCGGTGGATATTGTAGCTGTAGCTACTGACGAAACAACCGATAAAGAAGTTGTAGAGTTTTACTATAACATGGACAAATCCTACGAACCGGAATATGCAGATGATATCAAAACAGCCGTGGACAGCTTCGAGGGGCGGCTGTCACAAAAAGCCGATACCAATCATCTGAAGGTGATATTAATAGGAAAAACGCTTAGAAACGATAAAGCAGCTTATGCAAGATTCATAGAATACTGCAAGATATCCAAAAAATTTCCGAGAAACACATACGTGTGCATAGCAGATGATATAAACGATATCTTTGATAACATGGGTGATTATTATGAGCAGAAGATGAATAAGGAGAATCATGAGGACGGTGAAACGATAATTACACTAGGCACCTTACTGGATGACTATACGAATGAAATTCATGAAACCCGGTAAAAATTTCAAAAAGGATGAATAATCTTTTCAAACAAGGCAATACTTGTTTACATGAGAAAGAGAATAATAATAACAACCATAGCAATAATATCCCTTGCAGCAGTAATCGCTGCAAAAAATCATGCACCTGCGATAAGCACAAACAGTACAGCGCATGCAGCCGACATGCAAAAATCCATCGCCGGCAAAATCCTGCGTTTCCACGTGCTGGCAAACAGCGACAGCGAGGCAGACCAGAATGTGAAAAAGCAGGTGCGCGATGCAGTGGGAGCTTACATTGAGCCATACCTTTTGGAGTGCGAAAATATCGAAGAAACCAGAGCCACCGTAAATGACCATATGGACGAAATAATAGCGGTATCAAAGGAGACGCTTGCAGCAAACGGCTTTACATATGGCGCATCGGCAGAGCTTACACACACCGATTTCCCGGAAAAGACGTATGGGGACTATACATTTCCTGCGGGAAATTACGAGGCGCTTGAAATAACACTGGGCGATGGAGCCGGTCATAACTGGTGGTGCGTGCTGTATCCCAACATGTGCTTCAGGGGCAGTGTGTATGAGGTAGTTGAGGACGAAGCAAAGGAAAATCTTAGGGAGGTGCTCACTCCGGATGAGTATGAGAGCGTGTTTGACAGCGGAAAATATGAAATAAAACTAAAAATCCTTGATATTTTCAGATAAAACAGTTAGTATATTCATGCTGAAAAAATATATTAAAAGAAAATATGTAATGACAAATTATTAAAGCGTGAATTAATTTAGATATGCAAGAGGATAAGGAGAAAGAAATGACAAAGGATGTAGTAGTATCATTAAAGGGCCTGCAGCTCGCACCGGATCAGCAGTCTGATGCGGTAGAGGTGATAGCCCCGGGAGAGTATTATATAAGAAATAACAAGCACTATGTACTTTTTGAGGAGATAATGGAGGGGGAGACCCAGACACTCAAAAATATGCTTAAATTCAATGACAATTATCTTGAGTTCACCCGCAAGGGACCGATGAGTGTACATATGATATTTGAAAAGGGAAAGAAAAACCTGACATATTATTATACACCGTTTGGAAGTATCCAGATAGGCATCGATGCCACAAGCATAGAGGTAAAGGAGACCGAGGACGAGATAAGGGCGGAGGTAAAGTACGCACTTGATGTCAACTATGAATTTGTAGGCGACTGCCACATCAATATAGCTGTGAAGAAAAAGGGCGCAGCAGTCAAAATCGCATAAAAGTCTGCCGAGCCTATGGTGTAAAAAAATATATGGCATATATACAAAGAATATATGGACAAAGCATAAAAAAACAGAGCATGTGAGGATGAAAGACATCCCACATGCTCTGTTTATGTACATGAAAATTAAATCATGATATTATTTCTGCTTAGCCTTTTTGGCAGCCTCTTTAGCAGCTTTTCTTTCAGCCTTTGCAGCCTCCTCAGCCTTGAGCTGTTCGTTGGCCTTGCTGTAGTTTTCAGCCATTCTTGCACGGAAGCCCTTTTTCTTCTTAGGCTTCTCAAGAGGTCCTCTGATACCGCGGACTGCTGTAATGTAGATACCGCTGACAGAAGCCTTAACCTCTTTCTTTAAAGGAATCTCATCGAAGATCTGCTCATCTGCTATAAGAGTCATGACTCTTGGTCCGACCTTGGCCTTGACTACAGGCAGCTTTGAGCGGCGCATAAGCTTTGGTGTCTGCTCAACAATCTGCTGTGGGAGACCGGCATCCTTTAGCTTCATACGCTTTTTGTCAATGATTAGCATGTTGACAGTCTGCGATGCAGCAGCTATCTGCTCGTCCTGCTCTTCCTTTCTTTTTTGTGCTTTTTTACCGAGGATTGTTAATACTATAAATGCTACCACAAGCACTACTGCGATAACAATAAGTACGATTAATGCTGGATTCAAAACGTATCCCTCCTAAAAATTTGCTTATTTAGATTAATTCTATCAAATATGCTAAAAAAAATCAATCTTTATTGCAAGAATAGGTAAAAACGTAGTATAATAGAACCATATTTTGGAAAAGGTCTTTAGAAGACAAAAGGGGTAAACAGATAGATGAAGAAGATAGCTCTTCTGGCTGATGGCTGGAGAAGATATGTAACATATTCGTGGGTTGAGGGTATCATGGGAGGCTCTAAAGAGCTGGGACTGGATGTGTGCCTGTATTTTTACAACACCAACGGAACCTGGAGCCATGATTTAAAGTTTAACAAGGGTGAGTATGCACTGAACGATTTGCCTGATTTAAACAGCTTCGACGGAGTGGTATTTGACTGTACCAATACGACCGACCAGGATCAGATACAGTATATGGTCAGAAAGCTGCAGTCGGTAAAAGTGCCTGTAGTGAGTATCGGGTATAAGGTTGACGGGTTTTACTATGTAGGCAACGACAATAAAAGGCTGTTTCGCAGGGTGATGGATCATATGTACTATGAGCATGGCTGCAAAAGCTTTGTGTTTGCAGGTGGCCCGCCGTATCATTATGAGAACAGAATGCGTTTTGAGGCCTTCAAGGAGGCTTTACGTGACTATGGCATACCGCTTACCGCTGATATGTACATGTTTGGTGATTTTGACTATCAGACAGGTGTCAGGTATATGAGTCAGTGGCACGAGAGCAAAAAGCCGTTACCTGATGTATTTTTATGTGCAAATGACAATATAGCGGCAGGACTGTGTGCGGCAGCAGAGACTCTTGGATACAGGGTGCCACAGGATTTTAAGGTCACAGGCTTTGACAATCTGGACAAGGCTGCGTACTTTAATCCGCAGATTACTACTGTTGAGCACAACAGGGACAATATAGGCAGAAAAGCCCTTGAGATATTTAAGGCGCTCTGGTATGGAATAGGAGAGGCTTCTGATAAATACCTTGATTCCGAGTTCATCCCGGCGGAGAGCTGCGGATGCCCTAATACCGGCAGGGTGGATTATCGTAATTACATAAAGAATATTATCAAAGGCTCCGTTGTAAAAGAGCAGGAGGAGGATGCAGTAATGATCCTCCAGAAGGAGCTCGAGGAGTGCGATGAATATTATGATTTGTTTGAGAAATACTCTGACTATATACAGAGCATGAAGTGCGACGGAGTGTATGTGGTCGGGGTTTTGGATCTTGCAGCTGCAAAAAACAATGCACACTTTAGGAAGCATGGCTATGATATTGACGAAGAGGTTGTGCTCTATGCGGATGACAAGGACAATGGAAGGCTTGAGTTTAAGAGTGTAAATGACCTTATGCAGTACATGCAGAGTGTAGATAAGAACACCTGCTATATGTATTGCTCGCTGCATTTCAGGGACGAGATAGCAGGCTATGTAATACTCAGAAATCCTGAGTTTTTATACGACCATCCTGAGCAGTTTGATATACAGTCTGCCCTTCTTAAGAAGCTCGAGAATCTTTTTAAGCAGAAGGTGCTTGAGAACACAAATAACGAGCTTAAGAATCTCTACAACCATGATGCACTCACGGGTCTATACAATCGTGTGGCATGCAATGAGATGGTCATTCCTATGTTTGCTGAGCTTGAAGCCCAAAATGTCGGCTGCACCTTAGTATTTCTTGATGTGGATGATTTCAAGGACATAAATGATACCTACGGACACCAGTATGGGGACGAGCTTTTAAAGACTGTGGCGAGGGTGCTTGATGAGCAAAAGCCTGAAGGAAGTATGGTATACAGATTCGGTGGAGATGAGTTTATCGTATTTATTCCGGGTGACAGTCATGATACTGCTGAGAGGTATATAGAGCGCGTGTATGACATCATGGAGCAGCATAGCCTGTTTATCAGTCACGGCATCATATATACGAAGCCGGGCAGTGGTAAGAGCTTTGACGATTATCTCGTAAGTGCTGACACAAAGATGTATCAGCTTAAGCAGCAGCACAAACAGAAAAAGGATAACAATTTCCTAAAGGGCGTGGATATATCATCACTTCCTATGCTTGTTGACAATAATATACAAATCATGGATAAAGAAGGCAATGTGTGCAAGGCATTTGATCTTTTGAAGCTGAATAATGTAAATTCAGTCCGTCTGCGCATATGGAACGATCCCGATAAGGTGCCTGAGTCAAAGGGGTATTGCAGTCTTGCATATGTTCTCGAGATGGCTCATGTCATTAAAAAATACAATATGCATTTTCTGCTTGATTTTCATTATTCAGATTACTGGGCAGATCCGGGACAGCAGAATAAGCCTGATGCGTGGAAGAATTTGAGCTTTGATGAGCTGAAGAAAGCGGTGCACAAGTACACATATGATGTGCTATACAGATTAAAAATCATGGATTGTGCGCCTGATATGGTCCAGATTGGCAATGAAATAAGGAGTGGTATGCTGTTTCCGGATGGTGCAGTGCCGCAGTACAGGCAGCTGGCAGCGTTAGTAAATGAGGGAATCAGGGCTGTAAGGGAGCTGCTTCCGGAGACAAAGGTTATGATTCATCTGGATCAGGGAGGCAGACATAACTGTCTGATGCCATGGTTTGATTCGATGTTTAATGCCGGCATGCTGCCGATTGATGCAATCGGTCTCTCATATTATTCGTTCTGGCATGGCACCTTCATGGATCTGAAGGACACCATGAGCAGGCTCATAAAATTATATAATCTGCCGGTTTATATTGTGGAGACAGCTCATCCGTGGAGGCACTGCAAGGGAGAGCATATCTCGAAGGAGCTCATGGAGACAGCAGGCCTTGAGGCTGGCATCGCAGAGCAGAAGAGGTCTCTTGAAATAATCATGCAGATAGCAGCAGAGGTGTCAAAGGATACCGGAAAGACCGGTGTATACTACTGGGAGCCTGTCGGCGTGCCGGGTCATGGTCTTGGAACATGGTTTGAGAACATGGGCATGTTTGATGAGCATGGCAGGGCTTTGCCGGGATGGGATGCAATAAAGGCATTTGATCCGAAGAATCCGCCGATTAAAGAGCTTGATAAGTATATTGAATCGCTTTACGAGTATGAAGAATCACCGGAGGTAGAGGATTTTCAAAAGCTTCTTATGATTCATGGAAATCTAATCTCAAATCCTGAATTTAAGGATGGATTTAATAATTGGCAGATTGAGACAAGCCTTGAAGAAAGACAGTATACACTGGGGAAGGATGGAGTGTTTATCTCTTCGGATGTCAATTTTGACTATTCGATAAGCCAGACGGTGGATATTGAATATACCGGTGAGTATATAGCAGCGGTTGAATATAGAGGAACCAATACAACAGGTGTCGAGGTCGAGCTGTTTATGGATGTGGAGGATGAAAGCGGCGTTCATACATATACAAGCGATATTTTCCCGGCTGATGTCAGGTTTGTGACACATCTGCTTAAGCCGGTAAGGCTGCAAAAGAATGCCAGGGTGACAGTAGGGCTTAGGATGCATACTCCTCCGGTGTTTGCAAAGATAAAGAAATTTTCACTCGTTGTAATTTAACCTGATATGTGATATTGTAGACAGGTATGGTGTTTTGCTGATGCGTTTTTGATGTGGCAGGGCATTATACATATAAATAACATGACTTACAGATTTCAGGAGGATTCTAATGAGTGAGAAGAAGAATACAGGTAAGAAGGCAGTCATAGCAGTGATTGTGATTGCACTTATCGTGGTAATTATTGCGCTTGCTGTTGTGATAAGCGGCAAGAGCAAAAAGGGTGGCTCAAAGAGCGCAACAGAGACAGGCACCGAGGCCGGCAGCGAGACGATGCGAAGCGGACAGTTTGACATAGACTATGCAAAGCAGGTTACAAAGCTTGCAGACTATTCAGGTGTTGCAATTACTGTCTCAAACGATTATGAGATAAACGATACAGCAAAGCAGACATATCTGACCAATGTGCTTCAGTCATATGGTGCAGATGCGTACAAGCAGGTTACAGACCGTGATACAGTTGCAGATGGAGATTATGTCAAGGTTGATTACACAGGATATAAGGATGGCAAAGCATTTGATGGTGGCTCAGCTACAGATGTGATGCTTGATGTGACAAACAACAGCCAGGTTGGCGGTTCATCCTTTATTGATGGATTTACAAAGCCTATAATCGGAGCCAAGGTGGGTGACAAGGTTAAGGGTGACGTGACATTCCCTGAGGATTATGGCAACGATGACCTAAACGGACAGACAGTTACATTTGAGTATACAGTAAAGGGCATTTACTCAGCAGATCCTGTTGCACTTGCTGATATGACAGACGAGCAGGTCAACACAGTGTTTGGAAAGGCCGGAGTGACAACAAATGCCCAGCTTACCACACAGATTGAGAAGGATTTGAAGCAGCAGCTCTACAGCGCTGAGGTGGACAAGATAAAGAGCTACATGATTGAAAACAGCACAGTCGAGATTCCTGATGAGTATCTACAGGCCAGACTCAATGAGTATATTGCTTCATTTACCAAAGAAAATGTCAAAGATGGACAGACACTTAAGAAATATTTAAAGTCCAACTACAACATGACAGTGGATCAGGCCACAGAGAAGTGGAAGGAGAATCTGACAGACCAGATAAAGACAGAGTTCATCTTTGGGCTTATCGCTGAGAAGGAAAATATCAAGATGGATGATGATGCCTTCAACAGCTATGTGGATTATATCGTATCAGCCAGCAATGGCCAGTTCAGCAAGGCTTCTGAGGTATACAAGTATTTTGGAAGCGGACACAAGGATGAGGGAAAGACATACCTTAAGAACCAGTACCTTGTAAACAAGGCTATTGATACAGTCACAGAGAAAGCAAATGTGACATTTGAGGATGGCAGTGCAGCGCCGGATACTTCAAGTGGCAGCGCGGATGCCGAATAATAACGATAAATATGCTGTCTGTGGTGATGCGCAGGCAGCTTAAATGGAGGATTAGATAATGGAACTTACAAACATACGCGAGATTTTCCGCAACAAGGACAAATTCGCTGACAAAGAGGTGACTATCGGAGGATGGGTCAGAAGCAATCGTAATTCAAAGAATTTTGGATTTATCGTGGTAAACGACGGTACATTTTTTGAGCCAATCCAGGTTGTATACGGAAATGGCTTAGACAACTATGATGAGGTTGGCAAGATCAATGTCGGAGCTGCAATTATCGTAAGAGGTACACTTGTGCTTACTCCGGATGCAAAGCAGCCATTTGAGATTCAGGCAGCTGAGGTGACTGTTGAGGGTGCATCCACACCGGATTATCCTCTGCAGAAGAAGAGACATACATTTGAGTATCTTCGTACAATCTCACACTTAAGACCTCGTACCAATACATTTGAGGCAGTTTTCAGAGTGCGCTCACTCTGCGCATATGCTATTCACAAATTCTTCCAGGAGAGGGATTTTGTGTACGTGCACACTCCGCTTATCACAGGAAGTGACTGTGAGGGTGCAGGAGAGATGTTCCAGGTGACCACACTTGATTTGAACAATCTGCCTATGACAGAGGATGGAAAGGTGGATTTCTCAAAGGATTTCTTTAATAAGCCTACCAACCTTACTGTTTCAGGACAGTTAAACGGCGAGACATATGCTATGGCATTCAAGAATATCTACACCTTCGGACCTACCTTCCGTGCGGAGAATTCAAACACCACACGTCATGCGGCAGAGTTCTGGATGATTGAGCCTGAGATTGCTTTTGCAGACCTTGAGGATGATATGATGCTTGCAGAGAGCATGCTCAAGTATGTTATCAACTATGTGCTTGAAAATGCACCTGAGGAGATGGCATTTTTCAACAATTTCGTGGACAAGGGACTCCTTGACAGATTAAGAAATGTTGTTGAAAATGATTTTGCACGTGTGACATACACAGAGGCTATCGACATCCTTTCAAAGCACAATGACAAGTTTGATTACAAGGTATCATGGGGCTGTGATTTACAGACAGAGCATGAGAGATACCTCACAGAGCAGATTTACAAGCGCCCTGTATTTGTCACAGATTATCCGAAGGAGATAAAGGCCTTCTACATGAAGCTGAATGACGACGGAAAGACCGTTGCAGCAGTTGACTGTCTCGTGCCGGGAATCGGAGAAATCATCGGTGGAAGCCAGAGAGAGGATGACTACGACAAGCTTCTTGCCAGAATAAATGAGCTTGGACTTTCAGAGGATGATTACAAGTTCTACCTTGACTTAAGAAAATACGGCTCTGCAAGACACGCAGGCTTTGGATTGGGATTTGAGAGATGCGTAATGTATCTTACCGGCATGGGCAATATCCGTGACGTTATCCCATTCCCTAGAACAGTTAATAACTGTGAGCTGTAATCACGAATGAATTTCATACATGAATAATTACCGCCCTCTGCACATATATATGATGTGTGGAGGGCGTTTTTATGTGGAGAAAAATCAAAGGTCCTGTGATAACAATATGTATCATGCATCTTACGGCGCTTTTGTGCCTTATCATACTTTCCATAGTACAGTGCTTTGTCGACATGGCGGAGTGGATAAGCTTTGCACTCTCAATGGCGGTCAATATAGTGGTTGGGCTTATGTGCGGATTTTTACTTAAATGCTGCTTTCACCGCAGACGTTTTATCAGGGTGACGGTCGTAGCATACTGGATAACGTATGTGATAGCAACAGTGGTCATAGATATAGGTGAATCAAAAAATATATTCGAGCTTTTGATAATACTCCTTCTGGTAATGTTTTCAGCGCTTGTTTTTCGCTAAAAAAAGGACTTTTCATATTGATAATGCTGTGATATAATGTTGAGAGCAAATATGATGTGTCAATCAGACATCGTTAAATGAAAAGGAGATAAAAATGAAACACGTAAAGACATTAAATACAAGAAAATTACAGAACACAGTTAAAAAGGGCGGATGTGGCGAGTGCCAGACATCATGCCAGTCAGCTTGCAAGACATCTTGTACAGTTGGAAACCAGACTTGTGAGCAGTACAAATAGTCATAGGTGAAGCGGATTTAAAGAGTGTGCGCTGATAGGTGCACACTCTTTTCGCAGTGTAATTTTAAAATGTGTATAGAAAGAGAGGAATATTGTAGTGGTTCATCAGTACAGGAACAACGGCTATAATATTGTCTTAGATGTCAACAGTGGCGCAATCCATGTGGTGGATGATGTCACATATGACGTTATTGAGCTGTTTGAGGACAACTCAGCTAAGGAGATTATTGAAAAGCTTGTGGACAGGTATCCACAGACGGAGATAGAAGAAGCAATACAGGAAGTAAATGAGCTTAAGGATAATGAAGAGCTCTTCACAGAAGATACATACAAAGAGCGTATCATAGATTTCAAGAAGCGCCAGACAGTTGTAAAGGCACTCTGCCTTCACATTGCGCACGACTGCAATCTCGCCTGCAGATATTGTTTTGCAGAGGAGGGCGAGTATCACGGCATGAGGGCTCTTATGAGCTATGAGACCGGAAAGCAGGCACTTGATTTTTTGATTGCCAATTCCGGCAGCAGAAGAAATTTAGAGGTAGACTTCTTTGGAGGAGAGCCTCTCATGAACTGGGATGTGGTGAAGCAGCTTGTGGCATATGGAAGAGAGCAGGAGAAGCTTCATAACAAGCATTTCAGGTTCACACTCACCACAAACGGTGTGCTCTTAAATGATGAGATTATGGAGTTCGCCAACAAAGAGATGGACAATGTAGTTCTTAGTATCGACGGACGCAAGGAGGTTCATGACCGCATGAGACCTTTCAGAAAGGGTGCCGGCAGCTATGACCTTATTGTTCCTAAATTCCAGAAGTTTGCAGAGAGCAGACATCAGGACAAGTACTATGTGAGAGGTACATACACACATTTCAATACTGATTTTTCAAAGGATGTGCTTCATCTGGCTGATTTAGGCTTCAAGCAGATTTCGGTTGAGCCTGTTGTGGCACAGCCTACAGATGAGTATGCACTTAAGGATTCTGATTTACCTGTACTCTTTGATGAGTACGACAGACTTGCAGCAGAGATGGTAAAGAGAAACAAGGCAGGAAACGGCTTCAATTTCTTCCATTTTATGATAGACTTAGAGGGAGGACCTTGTGTATACAAGCGTCTTTCGGGCTGTGGCTCGGGAACAGAGTACCTGGCAGTGACTCCATGGGGAGATTTATACCCATGTCATCAGTTTGTGGGCAATGAGGACTTTCTCATGGGCAATGTCTGGGATGGCATCAAGGCTACTGACATCCAGGATGAGTTTAAGTGCTGTAATGTCTATGCCAAGGAAAAATGCCGCAACTGCTTTGCCAGATTCTATTGCAGCGGTGGCTGTGCCGCAAACTCATACAACTTCCACGGCACAATCACAGATGCCTATGATTTAGGCTGCGAGCTGCAGAAGAAGCGTATAGAGTGTGCTATCATGATTAAGGCAGCAGAGGCTGATATGGCAGCTGACACACAATAATTTGAATTTGTCACGGGAAACTGATCGCTGTATTTGTGACCCGTGTGCGAATATATTTGCCATCCGTATACCTATATGGATGGTAGCAAAATGACAGGAAGGTACAAGAAAATGAAAAAAGGAAAGAGTTGGGTGATTATCCTTGTGGCAGTCATTTGTATCGGCTTACTGGGCTGGTATTCCTCTGCGGTAATCACCGACACAAAGCAAAAGCAGGAGGCTACTGCTAATGGTGAGAGCACCAAGGATAAGGATTATCAGAATATCAAGCTTGGTCTCGACCTCTCAGGTGGTGTTTCAATCACCTACCATATCAAGGACAAGAATCCTTCAGACAAGGACGTAAGCGATACTATCGCAAAGCTCGAGGAGCGTGCAGAGAGCTACACAACAGAGTACTCTGTATACAAGAGCGGTGATGACCGTATCACTGTTGAGATTCCGGGTGTTGACGATCCTAATAAGGTACTTGAGGACCTCGGAAGTCCGGGATCACTGTACTTCATCGCACAGTATGACAGTGACGGAAATGCCAACTACACACAGGACACATCGGTTGAGGGCGGCTACAAGCTCAACTATGATATCGACACATTAAAGGCCAACGGTTCAGTCATCCTCGATGGTAATGATGTAAAGGATGCAAGCGCCCAGTATGACCAGTCATCATCTACATCAACAAAGGAGCCTGTTGTTTCATTAAAGCTCAAGGACGAGGCTATTGACACATGGGCAGATGCAACAAAGAAGGCAAAGGATGCCGGACAGTCAATCGGTATCTACTATGATGATCATTTTATCAGCGTTCCTACAGTAAGCGCTGTTATCTCAGACGGTAACTGCGTAATTAACGGAATGAAGGATTATGACGAGGCGACAAGCCTTGCAACATTTATCCGTGTCGGAGCCATCAACCTCCAGCTTGAGGAGTTAGAGTCCAATGTTGTTGGTGCACAGCTCGGTGGAACAGCCCTTACCAATGCAGTAAAGGCCGCAGTTATCGGTATTATCTTGATCATGGTATTCATGATTGTGCTCTACGGTATACTCGGCGTGGTTGCATCTATCGGACTTGCACTCTACTCAATGCTTACAGTACTGTTTATTTACTGGTTTGAGATTACACTTACACTGCCGGGTATCGCGGGTATCATCCTCGGTATCGGTATGGCTGTCGATGCAAACGTTATCGTATTTGCCCGTATCCGTGAGGAAATCGCAGGTGGCAAATCAGTGCTTGCAGCAGTAAATGAGGGTTACAAGAAGGCTCTTTCAGCCATCCTCGATGGACAGGTTACTACCTTTATCGCAGCACTCGTGCTTATGGTGCTCGGTTCAGGTACAGTAAAGGGCTTTGCTTACACACTTATGATTTCAATTGTTCTGTCACTGTTTACAGCTCTTTTTATTGCAAAATACCTTACAAGAGCATTTTACGGTGTTGGTGTCAGAGCTGAGAAGTTCTACGGCAAGGCAAAGAAGAGAAGAGTTATCAGATTCGTACAAAACAGAGTCAAATACTTTGTTATCTCAGGTGTAGTTATACTTGCAGGTATCGGCGGCATGATTTATTTCGGTGCTACAAGTGGCAATGCATTAAACTACAGCCTTGAGTTTGTAGGTGGTACATCAACCACAGCAGACTTTGGCAAGGATTATACAGCTGCAGAGGTTGAGAAGGACATCGTGCCTTCAGTATCAAAGCTCCTTGGCAACAGTGCAGTACAGGTTACTACAGTTCAGGGCAGCCATGATGTTACATTAAAGACTCGTACACTTTCACTTGATGAGAGACAGGATCTCGCAGAGCTTCTTGAGAAGGATTTCAAGGTTGATACATCAACTATAGAGACTCAGAGTATCAGCTCAACAATCAGTGGAGAGATGAGAACAAACGCTGTAAAGGCAGTTATTATTTCATGTATTTTCATGCTGTTATATATCTGGTTCAGATTTAAGGATATCAGATTTGCTTCAAGTGCTATCCTTGCGCTGGTACATGATGTGCTTGTTGTTGTCACAGCATATGCACTTATCAGAATTTCAGTCGGCAGTACATTTATCGCATGTATACTTACAATCGTAGGTTACTCAGTCAACGATACAATCGTTATCTTCGACCGTATCCGTGAGAACCTGCATGGACTTAAGAAGTACTCAGCAGACGAGCTTGCTGATATAGCAAACGAGTCTCTTACACAGACACTTTCACGAAGCATCAATACTTCGCTCACTACATTTGTCATGGTATTGTTACTCTTTATCTTTGGTCATACATCAATCAGAGAGTTCTCATTACCGCTTATGGTAGGTGTGCTTTGCGGAACATATTCTTCAATCTGCATCGCTACAGAGCTGTGGTATGTAATGAAGCTTTATCTGGGAAAGAGCGCCATCAAAAAGCAGGCGGCTGCACCGGCTAAGGGTTCTAAAAAAGCTAAGAACAAATAATTAATTTATGGCCCGGCCTTTAAAGGCTGGGCTATTATTTTTTGTGGACTTATTAATATATGCAGATATGTTTATATTTATAAATTTATGTGCAGAGTAATAGAATGGAGCGTCATTTATATGAAAATTTTTCTGATTTATCTGCTTCTTATGAATATAGCAGGCTTTTTTGCTATGGGAATTGACAAGTATAAGGCTAAGGCACACGCATGGCGCATCCCGGAGAAGACGTTATTCGGGCTCAGCCTGCTGGGCGGAAGCGCCGGTACCTGGGCTGGGATGTATGCCTTCAGGCACAAGACAAAGCACTGGTATTTTGTGAAGGGGATGCCGCTTATTTTCTTTATCCATGTGGTTATAGCATGTGTTATCTACAGGAATTTTTATTAGAAATTTAATTATACCTTAATGTAGGTAAAAAGTAACAAAAAACTGTAGCATATAAGCACAAAATTGTGTATAATAGATAACAGGTACAAAACCACTACACAACTATCAAGGAGGGCAAAATAATGTGGGCATATGAAAGTGTATTTTATCAGATTTATCCGTTAGGCTTCTGCGGGGCGCCGTTTGAGAATGATGGTGTTTTGGAACACCGAATTTTGAAGGTGAATGACTGGATACCTCATATCAAAAAGCTTGGGGCAGATGCAATTTATTTTTCACCGGTTTTTGAATCTGATACACACGGATATAATACGAGGGATTATACAAAAATAGACACAAGGCTTGGCACAAACGAGGACTTTGCAAAGGTTTGTGACAATCTGCATAAAGACGGCATAAAGGTAGTGCTGGATGGTGTGTTCAATCATGTGGGAAGAGGCTTCTGGGCGTTTCAGGATGTGCTCAAAAACAGAGAAAGCTCACCGTATGTGAACTGGTTTGGCCGTATAGCGTTCGATGGCAACTCAAACTATAATGATGGACTGTGGTATGAGGGCTGGGAAGGAAACTATGATCTGGTCAAGCTTAATCTGAGAAATGAGGATGTAATCCAGCATATCTTTTCAGCGATAAAGGGCTGGGTAGATGAGTTTGATATAGACGGACTGAGACTTGATGTGGCATACTGCCTCGACCATGATTTCCTAAGAAGGCTCAGAGAGTTCTGCGATTCACTAAAGCCTGATTTCTTTTTGGTGGGAGAGACACTGCACGGTGACTATAACCAGATTATGAATGACGCGATGCTTCATTCTGTTACAAATTATGAGTGCTATAAGGGACTTCATTCAAGCTTCAATTCCATGAATATGTTTGAGATAAATCATTCGCTTCTCAGACAGTTCGGACCGGAGCAGTGGACACTCTACAAGGGTAAGCACCTGCTGTCATTTGTGGACAATCATGATGTGACAAGAGTGGCAAGCATACTGACCAATGAAAAGCACCTGCCACTCATCTATGCGCTTGCGTTTGGCATGCCGGGTATTCCTTGCGTGTACTATGGCAGTGAGTGGGGAGAGAAGGCAAAAAAAGAGGACGGTGATCCGGCACTTAGAGCATGCTTTGAAGCACCGCAGTACAATGAGCTGACGGAGTGGATTTCAAAGCTCGCTAAGGCAAAGAAGGAGTCAAGGGCACTCTGTTATGGCAATTTCTATTCGGTAGTGCTCACAAACGGCCAGTGTGTTTTCGGTCGTGAATGTGATGGTGAAAAGGTATTCGTGTGCATCAATGCCGCAGACCAGCCGTTTTTCGCAGGCTTTGATATGGGAAAGAATGAAGCAACAGACCTGATTACAGGGGAAACGGTTACATTAAACGGTGGCCTTGAGCTTCCGCCTTACAGTGCGTACTTTTTGAGATAACATTTGTATGGACAATAAACAAAAAAAAGAAAGAAAAGAGCTCATATGTGCTGTCACAGCCGTAGTGGTACTTTACACAGCTATGGAGTCAATAGGCATCACATGCCCTATTAAGTTCATCACCGGAATATCATGTGCAGGCTGTGGCATGTCGAGGGCATGGATTGCATTTTTGCAGCTGGATATGGCAAAGGCATTTGAATACCATCCGCTTTTTTGGCTTCCACCTATTGCGGTAATAGTGCTTTTGTGTAAATCTAAAATAAATATTAAAATTTATAAAATAATTATATTTACAATCATTATTATGTTTGCTATAGTTTATATATGCAGATTGATATGGTCAGGCGATGATGTCGTGGTTTTTGAGCCGCAAAACAACATCCTGTTTCGTATCATCCGTATAATAAACAGCAAATAGAAAAGGAGAAAGAAGATGTTTTGCGAGAAATGTGGAAAAGAAATTCCTGATTCAACAAAATTCTGCCCAGCCTGCGGAGCGCCTGTTTCAAAGGCACAGGATTTTGTCAACAAAGCCGGAGAGGCTTTCAATGCAGCAGAGCAGGAGCTTGGAAGTGCATTTGATGAGGTGAAGCAGTCCTTCACAGGAAACAATGCAAACCAGCAGAACGCAGGCTACCAGAATAACGGAGCCGGCCAGTACAACGGAGGCTATCAGAACAACGGAGCAGCCGGCCAGTACAACACAGGCTACCAGAACAATGGTGGTCAGACTCCTCCACCGTACAGGGGAGAGAGATTAAAGGATGACAGAGGTCTTGCCTCATACATCATCCTGTCTATTATCACATGTGGTATTTATGGCTATTATTTCATCTACAAGATGGCTCATGATGTCAATGTGGCATGTGATGGAGATGGCGAGAATACATCTGGACTTGTAGCATTTATCCTGCTTTCAATGATTACATGTGGTATCTATGCATGGTACTGGTACTACAAGCTGGGCAACAGACTGGCAAATAACGCAGGCAGATACGGACTTGGCATTCAGGAGAATGGAACCACTGTTTTGATGTGGTGCATATTTGGTACACTTATCTGTGGAATCGGACCATTCATCGCTATGCATATCCTTATCAAGAACTCAAATATGATCTGCAATGCTTACAACAGGACACATGGACTTATGTAATTTGAGTTTTGATTTAATTTAATTAAATAATTTGATTATATTATATCTAAAGCGGGAGGCAGTTTGCGTTAAGCAGACTGTCTCCTGCAATTTTGTGAAAGTGTGCTTCACGCTGCTTGAGACTATCAGCCTGCAGATGGTTCGCGATATTTCTGTTTAGATAACGATTCCCAATAAATATTATGGAAAAAGACCGTTCAGACATTGACAAAAATTTGTCAAAGTGTTACTATTTTTTTATAAATTACGACAGAAATGTCGGTTATACATAGGTTTTTTAAGGAGGATTTATACAATGAGCGAGTTCAAAAATTTAACACTTGACGTAGCAGATCAGATTGCAGTACTTGCAATCTCAAGACCGGCTGCTCTTAATGCATTAAACAGTGAGACTCTTGATGAGTTAAATGTAGCATTAACAGAGATCGAGGCAAGAGACGATGTTAAGGTGCTTATCCTTACAGGTGGTCCTGACAAGAAGGGCAACGAGTTCAAGTCATTCGTAGCAGGAGCAGACATCTCAGAGATGGTTAACTTCACAGCACCACAGGCAAGAGCATTCGGAATCAAGGCTTCAGAGCCATTCTTCAAGCTTATGAATATGCGTCAGGTAACAATCGCAGCTGTCAATGGATTCGCACTCGGTGGAGGATGTGAGATCTCTATGGCATGTGATATCAGAATCGCTTCTGAGAACGCAATTTTCGGACAGCCTGAGACAGGTCTTGGAATCATCCCTGGCTTTGGTGGTACACAGAGACTTGCTCGTTTAGTAGGAATGGGACGTGCTAAGGAAATGATCTTCACATGCGACAATGTAGACGCTGCTGAAGCATACCGCATCGGTCTCGTTAATAAAGTAGTAGCTAAAGAGGAACTTATGCCAACAGCTAAGGCTATGGCTGCAAAGATCATCTCTAAGGGAAGCTACGCAATCGCAGTTGCAAAGGCTGCTATCAACAACGGATATGATATGGATATCAAGAACGCTGTTGAGATGGAAGCAAACCTCTTCGGTGTTGTAAATGATACAAACGATAAGAAAGAGGGAATGGGAGCATTCCTTGAGAAGAGAGCTGCAAACCTTACAGATTTCTAATTGTGATTTGAATTATATGGTCTATGAATCAAAACAGCCGGTGCGTTATGCACCGGCTGTTTTAATAAAATAAACTAAATTATCACTCTTACAATAAAAAGTGTATCGGTCACACTGTACTGGCATTTGCCACCCAGTCTCTCGGCAGTTTGTCTGATGCTTCTTGTGCCAAGTCCATGTCCTCTTTCTGTCGCTACAGGCATATCGTTTACGAGCTTAGGCCTTACAGCATAAGGATTTTCAACAGAAATCAAAAGCTTGCCGCTTTTCTCTGAGATGGAGAGTCTGATAAAGCGCCTGTCAGGCTCAAGCATCATGACGGCATGCATGGCATTTTCCAGGGCATTCTGAAGTATCGCTGTCATGTCTATGTCTGAGAAGGGGAGCTTTGATGGAACGGATATAGAATACCTGAAATCGATATGCTTATCATTAAAGCTGTCGGCATGGGACATGATAATGATGTTTATTATTTCGTTTGCACAGAAGCGTTTTCTGGTGGTCTTTTCGGTTGCCTTGACTATGCTGTGTATGTATTCCAATGCCTTTTCGTCTTCATTGTTTTCGATAAAGGCAGCTATATTATTCAGAAAGTGCCTCATATCGTGGCGCAGCAGAGAAACATTTTTCTCATTGCGCTGCATGCTCTCGATTTCCTTTGCAAACTGCGCCTGCTTTATCTGCATAAAATAATTCTGTGTGGCAATCTGCTGCTGTCGTTCAATCGAGTGATAGTAGACCACGCAGAAGGTCAGAAAGCTGATACACATGAGAAATGGCACAAACTCGACCACTATGCGGCTGCCGCTGTAAAGCAGCTTCGTGTACACTGTTGTCGCATAGTCGAATATGTAGTAGAAAAACGGCATGATGCATATAGGTATGAGCTCCACATCGGGCTTTGCAAAGATATCGGACAGTGCCGGGGCGATGAATCTGTATACGACAAAGTATGTGAGGAAAATACCGGCAATATAGGTCAAATCGACAATCCAGCTCTTATAGCCGAGCGACTCTGCGATGATAGACATCCAGTTACATATCTGACAGCACATGTAGGCACTTGTGACAGCAAGCAGTGATTTGAGCACACTTCGGTGAAAAACAAATATCAGTATCAGCAAAAGAGGCAGATGCGTCACGAGAGGATATGCATTTACCACACTTGCAGAGCCCTTAAAGCATATGAGTACGAGATCCAAAAGCAGATCTGTGATACAGAATGCGTTTAATATCAGTATATTTTTTTTATTGTTTTTGATACCTATTATAGATGTAGTGACAAATACTCCAAAGTAGAGCGTGAGTATGTATCTCACAGTGTGCATGATAAAATTAAGCATATAATTATTCCTTTTTTATGATATATAGCCTACTCCTTAAACATATATGAGAAATAGGCATCCTGAAAGCTCTTTGAAAGACCTCTGGAAATGGAAATCTTGGTACCTGATTTTGTGACAAGCTCAGTTGCTGAAAAATGCTCCACAGCCGGCATGTATACAATATAGCTCCGGTGGCACTTGAAGAAGCCCTTTTCGACAGTGAGCAGCTTTTCATAATATGAAAGTGTGCCAATGGCTTCAAGCCTTTGTCCGTCGTATAGTGCCAATCTGACCTTCTTATTCTGCGCCTCGATAAACTCAATATGGTGCATGAGTACATTTTGATATCCAAATGCAGTATGTACTGCGATGGAATCGGCAGGCTTTGATACAGCAGACAAGCATTTGTCCAAAAGCTTATATAGCTTCTCTCTGTCAACAGGCTTTAGCAGATAGCCGGAAGCATCCACGTCATAGGATTCGATGGCAAACTCAGGCGATGTGGTCAGAAAGATGATTTTCGATATCAGATTGTGCTCGCGCAGCTCTCTTGCGGCATCCATGCCATTTAAAAGCGGCATCATGATATCCAGAAGAATCACATCAGGCCTGTTTTTGGCACAGTATTCAAGCAGCTTATCGCCGCTTTCCATGGTTTTTACAATGATGGGAGTGCCGGCTGTGGCTTTCCAGTCGTTCACGAGCTGGCAGGTCTGCTCAAGACATGCACTGTCATCATCACAGATTACTATTTCAAACATTTTTTACCTCTAATGTCTTTTTTACTTTATTATATAATCTTTTTTGTAAAGCGTAAACAACAGTCTTGAAAAAAGAATGAAATGTATCTATAATTAATCAGATTATTATAGATTTACAAGAGGGTAAAATGAAGTCAAGAGCAACACAGACCAAAGAACTGGATATGGTAAACGGACCACTTGCAAGGAAGATACTGATTTATTCCATACCGCTCATGTTTTCAAACCTGCTTCAGGTATTTTTCAATATGACGGATGTGGCAGTGGTGGGAAAATTTGCAGGTGCAAGAGCACTCGGCTCGGTCGGTTCTACGACCATCATCATCACACTCACAACAGGTATCCTGCTTGGTATGGGAGGCGGTGTCAATGCTGTCACGGCACTGCACATGGGAGCTGAGGACTACCAGAGGGTGCATAAGACAGTCCACACATCGGTCATCCTGTGCTTTATAGCGGGGCTTTTACTGTTAGTGGCAGGTCTGGTTTTTTCAAAGCCCCTGCTTGAAGTAATGAATACAAAGCCCGAGCTGATAGACGGTGCTACAGCATATCTGATGATATACCTGTGCGGTTCGCCGGCGCTTGCGCTTTATAATTTCGGTAACGGTGTGCTGAGCGCAGTGGGAGATACAAAGAGGCCTCTCATATACCTGAGTATCTCCGGAATTATCAATATAGTGCTAAACCTGTTTTTTGTAATAGTATGCAGACTGGGAGTGATAGGAGTAGCCATCGCAAGCATCATAGCACAGTACATCTCAGCGGCTCTCATCATCAGGTTTCTCATGAAGACATACGGCAGCTACGGCCTGCGCCTGAAGGATATAGCGATTGACCGTGATGCAGCCGCAGCAGTGCTTCGTATCGGAGTGCCGGCAGCAATACAGTACTCGCTCTTTGCCATAGCCAATATATGTATCCAGACATCCATCAACTCCTTCAGCCATGTGGTCGTGGAGGGCAATTCAGCCGCCACCAATGCGGATTCGCTCATCTATGACATGATGGCGGCATTTTACACGGCATGCACCAGCTTCATAGCTCAGAATCTGGGCGCAAGGAAAAAAGAAAGAGTGCTGAGGACATTTTTCATCACATTAGCGTACTCGTTTCTTATGGGGCTGGTGCTTGGAGTGGCGCTGTTTATATTTCAAAGACCGTTCCTTTTGCTCTTTACAAGTGATGATGCTGTGATACACTATGGGCAGATCAGAATCGGTGTGATGGCATTCGTCTACTGTGTGTCAGCCTTCATGGACAATGCCACAGCCGCCGCCAGGGGTATCGGAAAAAGCGTCATGCCAACCATCATAGTGGTCATGGGCTCTGTCGTATTCAGGATTATATGGCTGCTCACGGTGTTTGCGTATTTTAGGACACTGCAGTCCTTATACCTCATATACGTCATTTCGTGGACGCTCACCGCAATCGCCGGCAATATATACTTTGCGTACCACTATAGGAGAATCTAGCGGATAGTTATAATAAAACTGAATAGTACGTGATAAAAACAGTCAGACATATGTGAGAGATGTGTCCGGCTGTTTTTGCGTTTTTACACATTTTTGCACATTTTTGCACATTTTTGCACATTTATGGATGAGAGCATGCAATTCACACCCTGAAAACTACATTTGGCACCGTTGGTGCAAAGTAAGGCACAAAATGTTGTATAATTAGTACTATCAATACAAGTATATGTGATATGGAAATATATAACGAAGCACAGATACGAGGGAGGTACTGGAATATGAAGAAAAGTAGATTCGCAAAAAAGATGATGGCACTGATTCTTGCAGTAGTGACAGCAGTAACACTCATGCCGGTAAATGGATTTATGAGTAAGGTAAGTGCGGATGAGACAGAAAATGTGAAACCTAATTATTTGACTTTTACAGCGAAGGAGGCAGGGCCTACAATTACGTTTGCATGGAGAAATGGCTCTGATGTAATGTATAGTACAGATGGTGGAAATAATTGGGCTGAATACACTAATGGTACAGAAATTAAACTTGATAAGGTTGGAAGTACTGTAAGTTTTAAAGGAAAAAATGTTACTACGGATTATTATAATCACTTTACAATGAACGGCATAATAGAAGCATCAGGCAGTGTTACCAGTTTAACAGATGGTGAAGGAAATAAAACTGATGTAAACCTTTCCAGGGAATGCTATAGATATATGTTTTCTAAATGCACAAGCCTGACAACAGCGCCGGAATTGCCAGCAACAACATTACAACCAGAATGTTACGACCATATGTTTTATGGTTGTACAAGCCTGACAACGGCACCTGAATTGCCAGCAGAACAATTAGCATCGTATTGTTACGACCATATGTTTTCTGAATGTACAAGTCTGACAACAGCGCCAGAATTGCCAGCAAAACAATTAGCATCGTATTGTTATGATTCTATGTTTTATAAATGTACAAGCCTGACAACAGCGCCAGAATTGCCAGCAGAACAATTAGCATCGTGTTGTTACGACTATATGTTTTCTGAATGTACAAGTCTGACAACAGCGCCAAAATTGCCAGCAAAACAATTAGCAGAGTTCTGTTATGGATTTATGTTTAGTGGATGTACAAGACTGACAACAGCGCCAGAATTGCCAGCAGAACAATTAGCAGAGACCTGTTATGAAAATATGTTTTCTGGATGCAAAAGCTTGACAACAGCACCTAAATTGCCAGCAAAACAATTAGCACCTTATTGTTATTTTTCTATGTTTGATAAATGTACAGGACTTATAGAGGCTCCAGATCTACCGGCAACAAATTTAGCAAAGTATTGTTATTCATATATGTTTAATGGATGTACAAAACTTATAGAGGCTCCAGATCTGCCGGCAACAAATTTAGCAGAGTATTGTTATTCATATATGTTTAATGGATGTACAAAACTTATAGAGGCTCCAAATCTGCCAGCAAAGACATTAGCAAGTAATTGTTATAAGCTAATGTTTTACAATTGCACAACATTAAGAATTAGTACGAAGTTGGATGAACAACATTCTAAGAATTGGAATATTTCAAGTCAGGCAGACACGCAAAATATGTTTAGCGGATGTACTAAGGTCGATTTTGGAAATGGATCACATGAGGCAAAAGCAGGAGAGATATATTATACAGGATGCAATCATGAGTATAACAGTAAAAATGAATGTAATAAATGTCACTGGATGAATGTCATTACAATCGATTCAGTGGATGTGACAATCACTGCGCCTGTTCCTGGTGTGTCATTTCCTACATCTGTAACTTGTAAGACGACTGGGGTATCAGGATGCTCAGGCATTAAATGGACTAAAGAAGATGGAACAGAAGTGAAAGCAGATGATAAAGTACAATATGGTGCCACATATTATGCTAATGTTACATTAACAAAAAAAGAAGGATATGGTTTTAGTGATACGGTAACAATTACATGTAATGGGGAAGAGAGCCCTAATGCAGGCTGTAACATCACGGGTGGATCGCTAAATATAAAGATACCATTTTGGGTAAAGGCAAATCTTATTAGCATAACACAGCCGCAGCCAGTTCAGACAAGCTATGGAGCTGAAAAGTCAGCAGAGGGGTTGGGATTGCCAGACACTGTCAAAATTATAACAGAGAGTTCAGATATTACATCAGCTCCTGTTACATGGGATTTTAAAAATGTGAAATATGATCCAAATAAGGATGATGAACAGAAATTTGAGGTTTCTGGAGAAATAACATTACCAGATACGGTGGTAAATAAAAATAATAAACCTTTAAATGTAAAAGTAAATGTAACGGTATCGGCTGCAAAGAAAATAACATACACTGCAACAGGATATGATGGTACATACGATGGGAAAGTTCATGGTATTTCTGTAAATGTAACTGAACCAGCAGATGCAAAAGTGACTTATAGTTTCACAGGGGCAACGGGAATAAAAAATGAGTTCAAAGATGTATGTAATTATAAGGTTATGTATTTTATCAATGCAACAGGCTACAAACCTGTAGTTGGTACTTGCAATGTGGTTATACATCCTAAACAAATAACAGCAACAGTAAATGCAGACAGCAAAAATTACGATGGAACAACTATCACTAATGTGTCAGCATTAGCTGATACAGGAATAGAAGGAGAAAAACTCAGTATTTCCGGACTTACAGGTACATTTGATAATAAGAATGCAGGAAATGGTAAGATAGTAAATATTAATAGCAATAATGCTGTTATAACAGTTAATTCTTCATCAAATAATGGCACAAAGGCAGACAATTACATTGTTTCCTATCCATCATATACCACTGCATCAATTAACCCTCGAAAACTTGAATTTTCATGGAAGACTAAATCAGAATTTATATTCGATGAAATGCAGCATGAGGTAAATGCAAAAATAACAAACCTGGTAGATAGCGAAACTGCAAATATCACATATAGTAATGATGGCAGCAATGTCCATACAGCTACTAATCCGGGGCAATATACAGCAAAAGTAGAAAGCATTGATAATTCAAATTATACGTTAGACGGTTCAAATAATACTTACGAGTGGAGTATAAAAGAGTTTGTAACGGATGTAAGGGCTACTGTTTCTGGTAGTGTTAAAGACAATGGCTGGTTTACGTCAGGCACTGTTCAATTGAAGGCACCGGTGGGGTATAAAATACGCCTAAGCGATAATAAGTCAGGTTGGCAGGATACAGCGGCGTGTACATTAACTGATGGAAAAGATAAAATGGCAACATATCAGTTGATGGAGAGTTCTACAGGATATGTGACAAATCCTATAAGCATTGCTCCTGTCAAAATAGACAGTACAGCTCCAACAGGAACTATCAGCGTAAAGGAAAACAAATTTACATCACTGCTCAATACTATTACATTTAAGCATTTTTTCAAGAATTCTGTTGATGTTAAATTTAATGCATTAGATGAGACAAGTGGAGTGGCTAAGATTGAGTATGCATTGATTTCAAATGTCAAAGATCTGCAATCTGCTACATGGAAGGATATTACAGATGCAAAGAAGATATCTTTAGCAGCACATACCAAGAAGGCTGTATATGCTCGACTGACAGATAATGCAGGAAATACAGCAGTCATTAATTCTGATGGTATTGTAGTTTACACTGATGCTGTAACAGAAGATACAGTATCTTCCGAAAGATTAAATGCAAAAGATACACCAACAAATATCTCAGTAAATCAAAACACTGTCGCAACAGTATTGTTTGACGGAAAAGATATTACAGCAAATTTGAATGATGTGCTTATGATTAATAATTCAGACGGCAAAATTGTATTAAAGAAATCATTCTTAGAGACTTTGAGTGCAGGAGAACACAGGCTTACAATAGGCTATAATCCTTTTGGGGAGCAATATGTATCTGACAGTAATAATGATGCTCCGGCAGAGTCTGTTATAACAATACAAGTAAACAGATTGGCTGGAAGTGTCAGCGATATTGCAGATATTGGAAAAACATACGATGGAACAGCAGTAAGTGTTCCGGAGTTTACAACAACAAATGCCAAGAGTGATAAAACTGTTACATATGAGTACAAACAAAAGGATGCAGCAGATGCTGAGTATTCAGAAGCTGTACCGGTAAATGCAGGCAGCTATACAGTAAGAATTACTGTTGCTGAGGATGATAATTATTCAAAAGCAGTGAGTACAAAAGACTTTACTATCACAAAGAAGCCTGTAAATATTAAGTGGACAGGTGATGAGTTTACTTATGATGGTAAAGTTCACAAAGCTCAGGCAGATGTTATTTCTGATGACATAGTTGGAAAAGACAAAGTAAGTGTCATAACAACTGGAGAGCAGACTAACGCAGGTAAGTACACAGCAACAGCAACTGGTGTTGATAATGCAAATTATGTGCTCAGCACAGAAGCTGACAGTACACATGATTTCAGCATTGCTAGAAAGCCAATCAAAGTAACAGCTGACAGTGTACAAAAACATGTAAATGCTGATGATCCTAAGTTTACTTACACAGTTGAAGCTAATGCACTGGTAACAGGAGATACACTTAAGGATATTACAGTTGAAAGGACAAAAGGAGAGGAATGTGGCGAGTACGATATCGCTATTACAGCAAAGGCTAATTCTAATCCTAACTATGAAATAACAACTGTTGACGGCAAATTAACTATAGCAGACCACATATATTCCGATACAACATACACATGGAGCGCTGACAACACAGAGTGTACAGCTGCAAGAAAGTGCACATACTGCGACAAGACTGACACAGAGACAGCTAAATCAAAAGCAGAAGTGACACAGAATAATAGCTGTACACTGCCGGAGCTCACAAAGTACACAGTAAGTTTCAAGAACGAAAACGGCACAGCTTTTAAAGCACAGGCCAAGGAAAATGTGCAGACAAAAGAAGCAACAGGCCACAAGTGGGATGGCGGAGTACAGACCAAGGCTCCAACATATACAGACGAGGGAGAGATGACATACACCTGTGAGTCATGTGGCGCTACAAAGACAGAGAGCATAGAAAAGCTTAAACTCAATGAGTACGATATCCTTGAGGGAGCAGACACCACCCACGTGCTTAAAGTGGATGAAGCTCATGCAATCCGCGTCAACTGTGAAGTAGAGTATTTCCTTGATGTCATGGTAGATGGAAAGACCGTTGATCCGAAATACTATACAGTAAAGAGCGGCTCAACAATTGTCACATTTACAAAGGAGTTCCTTGATTCACTCAGTGTCGGAGACCATGAAGTGAAGTTCTTATTCACAAACGGAACAGCCAGGGCAACTATCACAGTAGTTGAGAAGCAGGCACAAGAAACTAAACCGGCCGACAAGGATAAGACAGATATCAATAAACCTGCTACATCACAGAAACCGGCACAGCAGACAGCAGCTCCGGCTAAAAAACCGGCAGTAAATCAGAATAAAGCAACCAGAACCGGCGATGACAATCCTGCAATGATGGTACTTATACTGATGCTTCTTGGCGGAGCAGGTGCAGTTGGATACAGCTTAAAGAGAAGAAAAGCTCATTAGAATATGCTTAACAGAAAAAAAATACGCAATTCACTAACCTGTTAGTAAAATTTATCCTCAGAGGCAGCCGCGGTTTCGCGGCTGTCTCTTTTAAGCGTCATTTACGTTATTACGGCAAATTTGATAATTTGATATATTTGACATTTTGATAATTGCCTGATATTTTTATTGCCCTTTTGAGGTTTTAATGCTACAATCAAGCCAAAGCATTATATTTCTGTTGAGCGACACCACAGTACACATTTTCATCGGTGCGTATCACTTTGAAGAGGGTAGAACCACTTAGTATTTTTCGACAAAGACATGGAAATTTTCAATGCTTTAAGTTACCTATCAATAGCAGGGAAAATGGATATGTCGATTGAGAAAACCTTATGTGAATGAAGCGGACTGGGGTTGCGGATGCTTTATATTGATAAGCGATTTCGCATCATGCGATATTATATTCTCCCTGCTCACACAACTGAACAGGAGGAGAATAATGTCGGGAGAGACAAAAGAGGTTTTGGGCAGTAATTATGACCAGAACGATGTAATCATCAACGGATTGATTGACAAAATGACGCTGTTTGATGACAATCTGATGAGTCTTGTATTCGGGCAGAATATCGAGACAACGGAGCTGCTGCTTCGCGTAATAATGGAGCGTGATATTAAGGTTATAGACGTCAGGGGGCAGGATGAATTAAAAAACCCAATGATTGGCGGACGGTGTATTACCTTGGATGTGCATGCAATAGATGTTGATGGCAGGCATATTGATATCGAGGTGCAGATTAATGCGGAGGGCTCGAATGTCAGAAGAGCCAGATATCACAGCAGTATGATGGATGCGAGGATGCTGAAGGAAGGTCAGGAATTTAAGGAGATTAAGGATTCATACGTGATTTTTATTTATGATCACGATAAGTTCAGAAAAGGACTGCCATTTTATCACATTCAAAGGCGTGTTGATGAAACGGGTGAAGCCTTTGGAGATGGTTCGCATATCATCTATGTAAATGGAAGGTATGAAGGTAATGATGATATAGGCCGGATGATGAGAGATTTTCACCAGTGCAGGCCGGAGCAGATAAAAAGCGAGACATTGTCAAAAGCAGTGGCTTATTACAAAGAAAAGGAAGGACGTGGTGCTATGAGTGAAGCTGTAAGAAAGTATGCAATGGAATATGCAAAAGAGTATGGTGAGGAACAAAGAAGAGAAGGTTTGAAGACGGGCATTCAGGCCGGACGTCGTACAGAAATATTCTTATCGGTTCAGGATGGGGACTATTCGGTGAACAGGGGAGCTGAGAAGCTTGGAATGTCAGTGGATGAGTTTGAAAAATCAATGAGTGAGGCTGGCTACAGAGTACCGGAGTTAGCGTAATACGTATATAGACAATTAAAATCATAAAGTGACTATTGGAAAAATTATTGAAGCTTCAAAGAATGAGTCAGGAAAATAGAGGCATGTTTGATTATGGAAAATTCAAATGAAAAAGAAGACATGAGAACACTTATTATGGTATTTGTAATATGGCTTTTGTTATGGTGCGTTGATAACAGACAGTATTTTTTTGAGTATCTGCCACATCACTCAGATTATGAGATAGTGGTAGCATATAAAGCTTTTAATGGTGATATACGTGATAATATAATCAGGGTATATGTACCGGATAGGGATAATGCTATCGGATATATAAAGGCAGACTACACAGACAAAGAAGAAAAGCCTATATATGTAGGATACAGTAAGGAAAGGTCACCTCACGTTGTACGTAAAACACCGGCGCTTTCAAAAGGAATGATTTTAGCGGGAGGAATCATTCCGGCAGCAGTAGTCCAATATTTTTTTAGAAAAAAGCATAAATAGTGTCCTTAGACACGCAGGAAATTTAGAGACCCTTCAGGATTATCAGTGCCCTTCTCGAGCAGCGAGATGAGCTCTGAGATAGTCTGTTCGGTCTCTTCTTTTGTGGACGGAATCAGTGTATTGTCAAGCTTTACGACGAGCACAAGAAGCACAATCTCTGCAAGCGCATCAGGCTGTTGGCACACGATAAGTCCCTCGTCTGCTCCCTGCCTTATGATTTCACCTGTCACCGGCTTTAGCTCGGTAATCAGGTAATTGATGTATTTGTTGTGCAAAAATGCATTCTCCTGCACACCGTTTCCGGCATCGGACTGGATTTTTAAAAAGGCGGCAGAGGAGTTGCGGCACGCCTGAAATATCATCGCCATGCGCACAAACGGAGAGATATCGGTGCGCTTTGCAAGCTCCTTTGCAGTGGCAAGCGGCTCCTCGTAGCTTTTTGCCATAAGTGCATCAAAGATAGCCTCCTTTGATGAAAAATAATAATATATGCTACCCTTGCCTATCCCGGCTGTCTGGGCGATTTCGCTGACAGATATCTGGGATATTTTTTTTGTTTCTAAAAGGGTTCTTAGCGCTTCAAGTATCTTCTCGTATTTTTCTGAATTTTCTCTGGTGGAATGTGGCATAGTGGTTCCTCTTTTTTCGTTTACGTCTATTTTAATATATTAGCACAATCCATGTGATTCTTCCATGAAATTTTACAGGGGTAATAGGTTTTGTTGATAATGATACTATACGTTTGGATAGTTTATGAAAAAATAACAGAATAGTTTGAAAGCGAAAATATTTATATTGACCGTCAGTCGAAAAAGTGATACTGTAATTAAGTAACAGGTTGACCAATGGTCGAAAAGGAGAATTAATATGACTTATGCAGATATGTTTTCAAAGGTAAAGGGACTGTTTATGGAGTCTGATGTGAGCGATATAAGTGAGCATCTTGCTTTTCAGTTCAATATAACAGGAGAGGCAGAGGGAATTTTCTATGCCGAGGTAAAGGATGGCGTGCTGGCAGTGGAGCCGTATGAGTATTTTGACAGGGATGCGATTTTTATATGCAGTGCTGAGACTCTTTTCAAGCTGGCAGATGGAAGGCTTGATCCGATTCTTGCATTTACAACAGGCAAGCTCAAGGTGGAGGGAAATATTGATAAGGCGCTTCGACTGAAGCAGATTATAGACAGTAAGAAGGCGTAGGTGATGAGGATGAAGTGGGGAATAATTGCAGGTGTTTTAGGCGGTATTGCTGCAGCAGAGGCAGGCGGCAGTGCTTATTTCTACATGAGAACCATGATGCGCTACAATGCAAAAAAGGAGCGCACGATGAAGATGTCGGGGGTTGACTGGGAGAGCTATTACAGCTTTATGAAGCCGCGTGGAGAGTGGATGAGAGCACAGACTCATGAGGATGTGTGGATTAAGTCTGATGATGGATTAAGGCTGCATGCCACATATTTTCCTGGGATAGCTGGCAGTAATCCGGATAAAGCTGTCATATGCTTCCACGGCTACACAAGTGAAGCCATGTCCGATTACAGCAGCATATCCAATTACTATTTAAAGAAGGGCTATAGTATGCTGCTCGTAGATGCGAGGGCGCACGGACAAAGCGAGGGCAAATTCATAGGCTTCGGCTGCAAGGACCGCTATGATGCGCTCAAGTGGATTGACTGGATGATTAAAAAAGCAGGCAATGACATAAGGATAGTGCTGATGGGAAATTCCATGGGAGGTGCCACGGTGCTTATGGCAAGTGGGCTTAATCTGCCAGAGCAGGTGAAGGGCATTGTGTCAGACTGCGCATTTACCTCGCCTAAGGCTGTGTTTACACATGTGCTTCACAGCATGTACCATCTGCCGGCTTTTCCGATGCTTCAGATTGCAGATTTTGTGAACAGGAAAATGGCAGGATATGGGCTTGATGACTGTAATGCCGCAAAAGAGGTGCAAAAGGCGAAGAAGCCTATTTTGTTTATCCATGGTGATAAGGATACATTTGTGCCATGCAGCATGTGTGATGAGCTTTATGCAAGCTGCGCATCACAAAAGACAAAGCTGATAGTAAAGGGCGCCGGACACTGCGAGAGCTATTACAGGAATACGAAGGCTTTCGAGGACGCACTTGATAAATTTTTGGAAGGAGTTATGAGATGATGAAGACGAGAAAGGGACACAACGTATATCCGATTACGGTTGCACAAAAATTTCATTTGTACTATGCAAAGTACTGTCCGAATATGGCTGTGCTCAATATCGGTACAAGCCTCACAATCGGCACGGAGCTTGACTGGAACGTGCTAAGGGATTCAATCAACTACGCGTATGCCAGAAACGAGGCAATGCGTATCCGTTTTACAAGGGATAAGGATGGAGAGTGCTATCAGTATATTGCGGATGTAGATGAGGATCTTAATGAGAGAACTGTCGATTTCAGGGATTTTACTGATGTGACCATGGAGGAGGCAGAGAATGAAATGCAAGGCTGGACACAGGTGCCGTTTGAGTTTGAGGACTCTCCGATGACCAAAATCGTGATGATAAAGATGCCTGATGGCTTTAATGGAGTGTACTTCTTAGGTCATCACATGGTGGTTGATGCGCAGTCGCTTATTGCATTTTTAAAGGATATTATCGAGATATACTGCAATGCCATGTACGAGGGAGTACCTTTTCCAAAGGATATGTGCTCATACATCGAGCAGCTTAAGAAGGATCTGGCGTATGAAGCCGGAAGCAAGGCACAGCTTAGGGACAGAGAGTTCTTTGAGAAGCTTATCGGACAGTCGGAGCCAATCTACAACGGAATCGACGGCACAGCAAAGCTTGAGACGGCAAGGAAGCTGATGCATGATGACAAGCTAAGGAGTGCATTCAATGCATCGGATGATGTCACCTCAGCGCTTGATATCTTTCATCTGGAGGCTGAGCCGACAAAGCGTCTTATGGATTTTTGTGAGAAATATCATGTTTCGCTTGCATGTCTGCTGCTTATGGGTATCAGGACATTTTTCCAGAAGGAAAACGGCTTCGATGATGTCTCCGTAAACAATGCCATCGCCAGACGTGCGACACTAAAGGAGAAGAGGTCAGGCGGCACACGTATTCATTCGTTTCCGTTTAGGACGAGCTTTTCAAAGGATGTACGCTTTATCGATGCCGTGTATACCATCAGGGATAAGCAAAACGAGCTGTTTCGCCATGCAAACTACAACCCGACAGAGTACTTTGCACTGCGTTCAAAGACATATCCGCAGCCGAAGGCGGGGCTTACCTATGAGCCGATGTCGCTTACATATCAGCCTATGACCTTAAAGGAAAAGGGCTTAAACGACCTCGGAGATATAAAATACAAGACCAAGTGGTACCCGAACGGCATGACCACGCAGGCTATGTATCTTACGGTAATGCACCGCCCGGAGGACAATGGACTGGATTTCAGCTTCGAGCATCAGGTTAAGGCTGTCTCAAGAAAGCAGCTTGAGTATATGTACTATTACCTGTGCAAAATCATGTTCAAGGGTGCAGAAAACCCTGAGCTTACAATAGGTGAAATCATTAAATTAGTGTAGTGGATTAGGAAACGTATTAGGTAAAGGAGATTATTATGTTTGATGAATTAGTGGAAATTATCTGTAATTATGTTGATGTTCAGCCGGCAGATGTGCATGAAGAGTCCCGTTTTATGGAGGATTTGGGCTTCACGTCATTTGACTTCATGAGCATGCTCGGAGAGATAGAGGATACCTTTGATGTGGAGATTGAGCAGACAAAGGCAGCGGAAATCCGCACAGTACAGGAAGCAATAGATTATCTTGAGACATTAAAAGACGCATAATGGGCGCAGATAGGAGAAAATATGTTATTTCACACAATTCCTGAAATTCTTTCATATGCAAAAGAGAATTACGGTGCGGATGACGCGATAAGATGGAAGAAATCCAAAAATGAGATAGACGCAAGGACCTACAGTGAGCTTAAGGATGACACAGACAGCTTTGCCAATGCCATCGAAAAGCTTGGCAAAAAGGGACAGCATATCGCTGTAATCGGTCCATCATCATATGAGTGGATAGTGTCATATCTGGCAATCACAGAAAGCGGAAGTGTTGCGGTTCCAATCGATGCATCGCTTCCGGCAGCGGATATATGTGAGCTTTTGGACAGAGCCGATGTGAGGATGCTTATATTTGATGAGGCACGTTTGGATGTGGCTGAGGCCGCAGCTAAAAGCTGTCATGATATAAATGTGTATGTGTCTATGAACAGCGCAGAGCATTGCCCTCAGGTGCTTTCGTTTAATGGGCTTATAGATGACAACAGGGGAAGCTATGAGCCTGCTGTGGCAGAGGATGCGCTTTGCACTATCATGTTTACATCGGGAACTACGGGAAAGAGCAAGGGAGTCATGCTGACGCAGAACAACCTGGCTGAAAATGCCACCTGCCTTGATATGAAAATTGCACCGCACACGGTAATTCTGTCTGTGCTCCCGATACATCATGCATACTGTCTGAGTATGGATATTTTGAAGGGAATTTCACTGGGCTCTGTAATCTGCATCAATGATTCCATCATGCGCATGGCAAAAAATATACAGCTTTTTGCTCCCGATATGATTCTTATGGTGCCTCTTATGATTGAGACATTTGCCAGAAAGCTCGAGGAGGTAAGGGCAGCGGGACTTCCGGCTGAGCCGGTCCGCAAAAAGATATTTGGAGAGAGACTTAATACAATCTGCAGTGGCGGGGCATACCTGAATCCTGACTATGTTGATTTATTTGCAGAGTTTGGGATTACCATATTGCAGGGCTATGGCATGACAGAGTGCTCTCCGGTCATCAGCACCAATCTAAGCTGGGATATCCGCAAAAACTCTGTAGGCAAGCTGATGCCAAACTGTGAGGCAAAAACAGTTGACGGTGAGCTTTTAGTCCGCGGTACAAGCGTGATGCAGGGCTATTACAAGATGCCAAAGGAGACAGAGGAAACACTGTCTGACGGCTGGCTTCACACAGGCGACCTGGGCTATGTGGACGAGGATGGATATATTTATCTGACCGGAAGAAGAAAGAATCTGATTATCACCAAAAACGGCGAGAATGTGTCGCCGGAGGAGCTTGAAAACGCTCTGAGCGTGAATCATCTCATAAAGGAAATCATAGTGCGTGAGTCAGACGGCGTGATTGAGGCTGAGATTTTCCCGGACAGCGAGTATGCTCAAAATGCCGGTATTACCGATATAAGGGCAGCTCTGCAGGAGCTGATTGATGGGTACAATGTGAATGCACCTGCCTACAAGCGTATCTATAGCCTTAAGGTGCGGGAAAGTGAGTTTGAGAAGACGGCTTCACGTAAGATAAAGAGAAGCTGATATATAAAGAGGAAGCCGATGCATGTGGCTTGCATCGGCTATATATGAAAAAGATTAGTATGAGTATTGCGTAATTAATATGTTTTGTTGCTTTTGTTATGTATCTTTCGTTTATGATGTTAGTATACAAATCAATTGTGAAAACCGTGTGTTTTGAATTTCACTTTTCTGTAAACAAAATATGAACAAAATGTGCAGGTCTAAGGTACCACAAAAAACCCTTAGACAATATCATGATTTTGTGTATAATTATAGTATCGGTATTTGATGATGCATATAGAATAAAATTTTATGCATAATCAAACAGCGATATTATTTTTTACAAGGGGAAAAAGATGAAATTACTAAGTTTTGCAATCCCATGCTACAATTCAAAGGACTACATGGAGCATTGTATAGAATCTATCCTGCCGGGTGGAGATGATGTGGAGATAATTATTGTTGATGACGGTTCAAAGGATGAGACAGCAGCGATAGCTGACAGATATGCAGCCGAATATCCTGACATAGTAAAGGCTGTACATCAGGAGAATGGCGGACACGGACAGGCGGTAAACACAGGCCTTAAGAATGCCACGGGCAAATATTTCAAGGTTGTGGACAGTGATGACTGGGTGGATCTCGATTCATATAAGAAGATACTGGATAAGCTCAGGGAGTTTGAGAAGGAGGATACACAGATTGATATGCTTCTTGCCAACTATGTCTATGAGAAGGAGGGAGCAAGGCGTAAAAAGGTCATGCGCCAGACCGGCTTCCCGAGAAATGAGGTATTTACCTGGAGTGACATAAAGCATATCCACAAGGGACATTACATACTGATGCATTCGGTAATATACAGGACAGAGCTTTTGCGAAGCTGTGGACTTGAGCTTCCGAAGCATACCTTTTACGTGGACAATATCTATGTATACAAGCCATTGCCGTATGTGCGCACAATGTACTATCTGGATGTGGACTTCTACAGATATTTTATCGGACGCGATGACCAGTCGGTCAATGAGCAGGTTATGATACGCCGTATCGATCAGCAGATTCGTGTAAATAAGATTATGTTTGACGATGTAAATCTGCACGAGATAAAAAATGAAATGTGCAGGAAGTATATGTACAGCTATCTGGAGATTATCACGACCATATCTACTATTCTTGCAATTATCTCAGGCACAGATGAGAACATGGCAAAGAAGGATGAGCTGTGGGCATACATGAAGGAGCATGATGAGCAGACCTATAAGAAGCTGCGCCATGGTGTCATGGGACAGGTAATGAACCTGCCGGGCAAGGGTGGCAGGAAGGTAGCTATCGGTGCGTATAAGCTGTCGCAGAAGGTTGTCGGATTTAATTAGATGGATGTGAAATAAGTATTATTCAGATGAGATATTATCATCAATTAATTAAAAAAGACCACAAGGCATCAAAACAGATGACCTGTGGTCTTTTGATATTGTAAGTAACTAAATTAATCTCCAAGTGTGAGCATGGTATCTATGCAGGCCTTGGCCTTTGTTCTTATATCGTCAGGCAGTATGATTTCTTCTCCGCCTGCTCCCTTAACACAATTGTATACATCCATTAGGGTAGTGAGCTTCATATTGTGGCATACGCAGTCCTTTGAGAGCGGATAGAAGCTCTTGTCAGGACACTCATACTGTAAGTGCTGCAGTATGCTGTTTTCTGTTCCGATGATAAATTCCTTGTCTGAGCTGTTTTTAGCGTAGTCAATGATGCCGGTGGTGCTTCCGATATAGTCTGCAGCCTTTGAAACCTCAGCAAGGCACTCAGGATGTACGAGAAGCTTTGCAGCAGGATGAGCAGCTTTTGCTCTCTCAACATCTGCTATTGACATGCGCAGGTGAGTAGGACAGCCGCCATGTACGAATTTGAAGGTCTTTTCCGGAACCTGTTCCTCAACCCATGCGCCCAGATTGCAGTCAGGGATGAAAAGAATCTTGTCGTTGTCAATATTTTTAACAATTTTTACAGCGGATGATGATGTGACGCACACATCGCATATGGTTTTTAGCTCTGATGTGGTGTTTATGTAGGCAACCACTGTATAGTCAGGGTTCTTGGCCTTTAACGATTGTAAGAGCTCTACATCAAGCTGCTCCGCCATAGGACAGCCTGCTGCGCTGTTTGACAAAAACACATGTTTGTCAGGCGATAAAATCTTGCAGGTCTCTGCCATGAAGCGGACACCGCACATGAGCACATTCTTCTGTGGTGCTGTGGCAGCCTGTTTGCTGAGTCCGTATGAGTCACCTGTGAAGTCGGCAACCTCAAGTATCTCGTGACTTTGATAAGCGTGAGCTAATATACAGATATCGTTTTCCTTTTTTAATCGGATAATTTCATCCTGTAATTCTCTTGTTGTCATCATAATATGATATACCTCTTAAAATTCCTAGTGTAAATAAATAAGTTACTTGTCATTATACTTAGCTGTAAACATGCTGTCAACACAAAAGTTTTACAGGTGTCTTGTCAGTTGTAAATTTTAGTGTTATAATACGCCCATTACAGTAAATCGCATCCAGGGTGATGCTGCTAAAGAAGCGGCTACATCGGCGGATGCAGGTAAATAAAAGAGGTAACATACTATGAATACAGATGTACTTATTGTGGGAAGCGGCTGCTCAGGTCTTTATTGTGCGCTTAAGCTCCCAAGAGACATAAGAATTACACTGATAACAAAGTCAGATCTTGAGAGCAATGATTCATATCTGGCGCAGGGCGGCATGTGCATGCTCAAGGAGCAGTCTGATTTTGACAGCTTTTTTGAGGATACCTTAAAGGCCGGTCATTACGAGAATGACAAGGAGTCGGTTGAGATAATGATAAACTCATCACCGGAGGTGGTGAAGGATCTTGTTTCATACGGAGCAGATTTTGCGAGAAATGATGATGGCTCACTTGCCTATACGAGAGAGGGAGCACATTCACACAACAGAATTATTTTCCATGAGGATGTGACCGGAAAAGAGATAACAAGCACACTGCTTGCACAGGTTAAGAAGCTTTCAAATGTGACACTCATGGAGTATACGACGATGGTTGACATCATCGAAAGGGATAACAAATGCTACGGCGCCATCATCAGAAAACAGGATGGCACACTTGAAAAGGTGACGGCTGCATACACTGTCATGGCTTGTGGCGGAGTTGGAGGACTGTACAGATTTTCAACGAATTTCAGACATCTGACAGGTGACTCGCTTGCCATTGCAAAAAAGCATGGCATAGAGCTTAAAAATCCTGACTATGTGCAGATTCATCCGACGACCTTTTACACGAAAAAGCACGAGGACAGAAGCTTCCTCATATCTGAGTCTGTAAGAGGTGAGGGTGCAAAGCTTTTGGACAAGAACATGGACAGGTTTGTCGATGAGCTCTTACCAAGAGACGTGCTTACCGGCAAAATCCGTGAGCAGATGAAAAAGGACGGCACAGACTTTGTATGGGAGGATTTGCGTACCATTCCAAGGGATGAGCTTGTATCACATTTTCCGAATATCATTGAACATTGCAAGGAGATGGGATATGATGTCTTTAAAGAGCCTATCCCTGTTGTTCCGGCACAGCACTATTTCATGGGCGGTGTCAAGGTAAATCACCATAGCCGCACATCCATGGAATATCTCTATGCAGTCGGAGAGACCGCCTGCAACGGAGTGCACGGCAGAAACCGTCTTGCAAGCAACTCACTGCTAGAGAGCCTGGTATTCGCAAAGCGTGCAGCAGGACAGATGGCTGAGCTTGGCTTTGTAAATGATGAGATAGCAGCCCAAAAGGCCGCAGATAGCATCAATCTGGCAGATTACAGCGATGAAAAAGCTGTGGAGAGAGAGTATAGGAAGCTCGCAATGGAGGCTATAGAGGGACGCACCGGCGCACAAAACATGAATGCTGAATCAGGTGTCACCTACATTCAAGCATAGAGGCAATTTTAAGTGCGGTAATAGCTGTAGTAACCAGGTTTCGCACTCAAAAAACTGGACAGCCGGAGAGTACACAGTGTGTTCCGAAGAAAAATATGAACTGCCACGGGGTTCCATTAACGCAGTTAATGCGAACAAGTGGCAAATTACAAAGCACTATCCAAAAGAAATCCCGTGGCTGACTTCATATTTATCTGAGGAATATACTGCGTACTACCCCCGGCACCACACAGCATAAAAAGTGCGAAACCGTAATATAAAATAAAAAGTAAAAATGCAAAAAATGCAACGAAAGGAATCAAAATATATGTACGATCAGGTAACACTGGGCCTCAACGTAGACCCATTCATATTAAGCGCATTAAAGGAGGACATCACAAGCGAGGATGTATCCACAAACAGCGTGATGCCACATCCGCAGGCAGGAGAGGTGGATTTAATCTGCAAGCAGGACGGAATCATCTGTGGACTGCAGGTTTTTGAGAGAGTTTTCACACTGCTTGATGCGGACACAAAGGTAGAGTTTTACGTGAAGGATGGCGATATGGTAGCAAATAAGCAGCTTATCGGCAAGGTTTACGGAGATATTAGAGTGCTTTTATGCGGAGAGAGAACTGCGCTCAACTATTTGCAGCGCATGAGTGGAATTGCCACATACACCAGCCAGGTTGCAGCACTCTTAGAGGGCACAGGCATCAGACTTTTAGATACCAGAAAGACAACTCCAAACAACAGAATCTTTGAAAAATACTCAGTCAGAGTCGGTGGTGGAAACAACCACAGATACAATCTTTCAGACGGAGTGCTTCTTAAGGATAACCACATCGGAGCAGCAGGCGGCGTGAAGGAGGCAATCGCCATGGCAAAGGCCTATGCCCCTTTTGTCAGAAAGATTGAGGTTGAGGTCGAGAGCTTTGATATGGTAAAGGATGCGGTTGAAGCCGGTGCTGACATTATTATGCTTGATAACATGTCCACAGAGCTTTTAAAGCAGTGTATCGATTACATTGACGGCAGAGCCGAAATCGAGGTTTCGGGAAATGTTACCAAAGAAAACATTGAAAGAATAAAGGGTCTTGGTGTAGACTATGTATCAAGTGGTGCACTCACACATTCAGCACCTATTATGGATTTATCACTTAAAAATCTGCATGCAGTATAGAATTTAAACTGCCGGTCACACGAGGCTGTGACAGTAATGTTTTTACAGAAAGGAACGAAAATGAACGGTGATGAGAGAAGAAAAAAAATAATAAATATTCTGTCCTCGTCAAAGTCGCCTGTGGCGGGAGTTGCGCTTGCAAAGGAGCTTGATGTGAGTCGTCAGGTGATAGTGCAGGACATAGCACTGCTTCGAGCAAACGGAGCCGCGATTTTTTCGACAAACAGAGGATATCTGATACAGGCTGACAAGCAGTATTCGAGAGTATTAAAGGTGATTCACGAGGATGATGAGGTAGAGGAAGAGCTTTCAACAATAGTTGATGCCGGAGGCCATGTGAAGGACGTATTTGTTTACCACAAGGTCTACGGAGTGCTCCGCGCCCATATGGACATCAAGTCCAGACGTGATGTCAGAAATTATCTAGAGGAAATCCGTACAGGAAAGTCCAGCCTTCTTAAAAATGTAACCTCCGGTTATCACTATCACACAATATGTGCGGAGAGTGAAGAGGTGCTTGATGCCATACAGGAGGAGCTTAAGCAGAAGGGCTTTTTAGCAAAGCTGCAGGACTATGAGCCGGTGGATTTCTGGGGAGAGGACGAGGAGAAGGAGAAGGCTTAGCCCTTCAAGGATAGTGTTATAAAAAATAGTACGTTGGCACTAAAAAATAGTGGATTATTATAAAAAAATGTTGTATAATAAAACTACTTTAAAAACTCAAACAAAAGAAGGGGGATTTTATGAACAGTCAACAGTATAACAGAGCCAACAAACGTGTATTCCTCGCGGCAATCATAGTATTTGCATATATAGCATTTACGTTATTTGCGGCCTTTGGGACAAAAGATGCAGATGCCACAAGGATAATTATACAGCTTGTTGCGGCAATAGCAGTAATAGTAATAGCTGTCATTGCATTTATCACAAAAAGAGACAGCAGAACCGGTGCACTTATGCTCGTGGGCGCTATGACAGCAGGATATTTTATTATCGCACTGCTCAACTTAACAGTCGGTACATGGACATATGCCCTGCCGCTTGTTATTGCAGCAATGATATATCTGGATATAAAGATGATGATGGTGATGAATGGTGTTATAATCATATCCAGTGTTATCAGACTTGTCATGCAGCTTGGAACAGGGGGCGCAGCTCTTCAGAATGATGTGATAGCAGTATTTGTTCTTGTACTTGTGGGATATGCGTCAGACAGTATTACCATGCTTCTTAACAAATTCTTCAATGAGAACATGGAAGAAATCAAAGAGTCTGCCATGGCACAGCTGGACAGCAATAAGAAGATGGTTCTGGTTGCGGAGAATATTTCAAAACACTTTGATGAGGCCATGACCATGTTAAATGATCTTGATGAGGCGGTTGCGGTAAGCCACAGCTCCATCCAGGAAATAGCAGACAGCACAGAGAGCACAGCGGAGGCTATTCAGAAGCAGGCGGCTATGTGTGTTGATATTCAGGGAAATACAGATAATGCTGAGAGTGGAATCAAGGCAATGATTGATGCCTCACGCCAGACTGACGAGACTGTAAAGCAGGGAGCTGATGTTGTGGAAGAGCTCAAGGAGCAGGCCAACAACGTGGCAGAGGCAAGCAATGTGACAGTGTCGGTTATCCAGAGCCTTACAGCCAAGGTAGAGGAAGTAAAGAGCTTCGTTGAGTCGATTATCAATATTTCAAACCAGACCAATCTGCTTGCGCTCAATGCTTCAATTGAGGCTGCCAGAGCCGGTGAAGCAGGAAAAGGCTTTGCGGTAGTTGCCGATGAAATCAGACAGCTCTCAGAGCAGACTAAGGATGCATCAGCCAATATTACAGAGATTATAAACAAGCTCAATGAGGACACAAGGCGTGCCAACGAGAGTATCGAGAACTCAGTATCATCGGTAGAGAAGCAGAATGAGCTTATCGACGATACAAGAGACAAGTTTAATGCCATGGGAGAGGCCGTTGAGCTGTTGATGAAGGATATCAATGTGGCTGAGGAGAGTATCAAAAAGATTCTTGATTCAACAACAGTCATATCAGACAATATCACACACCTTTCAGCTACCGGAGAAGAGGTCGCAGCTTCTTCAACAGAGGGACTTCGCATGGCTGATACCACAGTCGAGAGTATGGCAAAGTGCAAGAAGGTACTGGAAAATATCTATATGCTTGCGGATGACCTCAAAAACTCTGTTGAGGAGAATGAGCAAGAGCTTGGTCAGAAATATGTTTTCCGGGAGCAGTAAATACGATTTTTATATTCATGGCAGGAGTGCATTAGCTCCTGCCGTTTTTACATATATTTTTATGATAAAAATATTTACATTATCGTAATATATGATAAAATATTTCTAACACAATAGAAACATAAACATAGGATATATGGAGGAAGTTATGGACGATAACAATTTTATGAACAATGACAACCAGTCGTCAGGCACACCGGACAATACAGGTGTATTCGGGCAGTCTGCAGGTGCAGCAAATGGCTCAGACACATACAGCGAGCCGCAGGACACATACAGTCAGCCGACAGACACATATAATCAGTCTGTATCCCATCAGGAAAGTGGGAATGCATACGCATATGGACAGGCAGCAGACCAGACAGGCAGCACAGATGGATATGTCAATAATCCGGGCGGTGCATATGGTTATGCAAATCAGGGCGCATACAACCAGAATCCAAACGCCCAGGGTGCATACAATCAGAATCAAAATGCCCAGGGCACATACAACCAGAACACATATGCCCAGGGTTCATTTAATCAGTCAGCTTACGGACAGGCACAGTATGGCCAGCAGCCAAACGGACAGGGCTACAATCAGACAGCATACGGACAGACAGCCTACAATCAGCCACAGTATGGAGCAAATCCATACAATCAGCCACCAAAGAACAGCAATGGCTTTGGTATAGCTTCCATGATACTTGGAATCGCATCTATTGTACTGTTTTGTACATGCATCAACTATGTGACAGCTCTGCTTGCCATCATTTTTGGTATTATACATATCATAAAGGGCAACAACAAGGCGTTTGGTATAGTTGGTATAGCAACAGCCGCTATCTCAGTTATAGTCAGTATCATATTTTGGGTTATAGCAGGCTCGAGCGTAAGCACAGATTTCGAAAAGGAGTTCATGAAGGGCTTTGACGAGGGCTATGAGTACTACAATGATGACGATTCATATGAGGATTACGATTATGATTATGATTCTTTTGATGATGACGATTTTGATTATCAGAATTTTGAGTATGATGGCATATATTAATTAGTTATCAAATTATTACAGAAGCAATTACACCTTGACAACAGTGGCTTTTCAGTTATATACTTAGACACAGTTAGTAAAAGGCAGTGACGAAGACAGTAGATATGGCAGGAAAGTCAAAGAGAGCCGGGATTGGTGAGAGCCGGTATGAGTATTGTCATTTTGAAAATCACTTCTGAGCCGCAGGCTAAAATCGCTATACAGTGCTGCGAGAGTAGGTTCTGACGTATTCCCTACGTTACAGGGGGCGGGTATGCAAGGGTATTTCCCTTAAGTACATTGTAATAGGTGGTATAGACGTATCAGGCACGCGTTCCTAATTACAGGAATGGGTGCCTTTTTTATTAATGAATATTCCATAAACCGGGATGTTCACGAACAATACAGAATAAGGAGAGATAGTCATGTACAACAAAGTTGACACCAATATGAACTTCGTTGAACGCGAGAAGAAGACAGAGCAGTTCTGGAGAGAGAGCGATATCTTCAGAAAATCCATGGAAAACAGAAAAGAAGGAGAGACATACACATTCTATGATGGACCTCCTACAGCAAACGGAAAGCCTCACATCGGACATGTTGAGACACGTACCATAAAGGATATGATTCCAAGATTCCAGACCATGAAGGGCAAATACGTGCCACGTAAGGCAGGCTGGGACACACACGGACTTCCTGTTGAGATTGAGGTGGAGAAGCTTCTCGGACTTGACGGCAAGGATCAGATTGAGAATTACGGACTTGAGCCATTCATCAAGAAGTGCAAAGAGTCTGTATGGAAATACAAGGGCATGTGGGAGGATTTCTCCAACACAGTAGGCTTCTGGGCTGATATGGACAATCCATACGTCACATACGATGACAATTTCATCGAGTCAGAGTGGTGGGCTCTCAAGGAAATCTGGAACAAGGGTCTTCTTTACAAGGGCTTCAAGATTGTTCCTTACTGTCCTCGTTGTGGAACACCTCTTTCAGCACAGGAGGTGGCACAGGGCTACAAGACAGTCAAAGAAAAATCAGCAGTAGTACGTTTTAAGGTAGTAGGAGAGGATGCATATTTCCTCGCATGGACCACAACTCCATGGACACTTCCAAGCAACGTGGCACTCTGTGTGAACCCTGATGACACATATGTAAAGGTAAAGGCTGTCGACGGCTACACATATTATATGGCAGAGGCACTTGCAGACAAGGTGCTCTCACAGCTTCTTTCAAAAGAGGAAGCTGAAGCAGGTAAAAAGGCATATGAGGTGCTTGAGACATACAAGGGAAAGGATCTTGAGTACAAGGAGTATGAGCCACTTTATGATTGCGCTAAGCAGGTTGCTGACAAGCAGGGCAAGAAGGGCTTCTTCGTGACATGTGACACATATGTTACTATGTCAGACGGTACAGGAATCGTTCATATCGCGCCTGCATTTGGTGAGGATGATGCCAACGTCGGAAGAAACTATGACCTTCCATTCGTACAGTTTGTAAACGACAAGGGAGAGCTCACAGCAGAGACTCCATTTGCCGGTATGTGGGTAAAGGATGCAGATCCTGAGGTATTAAAGGACTTAAGCGGCAGAAAGCAGCTTTTCGATGCTCCTAAGTTTGAGCATGAGTATCCACACTGCTGGAGATGTGACAAGCCTCTTATCTACTATGCAAGAGAGTCATGGTACATCAAGGAGACAGCGGTAAAGGATGACCTTATCAGAAACAACAATACAGTAAACTGGATTCCTGAGTCTATCGGTTCGGGACGTTTCGGAAACTGGCTTGAGAATATACAGGACTGGGCTATTTCACGTAACCGTTACTGGGGCACACCACTCAATATCTGGGAGTGTGAGTGCGGACACAGAGAGTGTATCGGAAGCCGTGCAGAGCTCGCCGAAAAAGCAGGAGATCCAAAGGCTGCAGAGGTAGAGCTTCACAGACCATATATCGACGCTGTGACAATCAAGTGTCCTGAGTGTGGCAAGGATATGCACCGTGTACCTGAGGTGCTTGACTGCTGGTTTGATTCAGGAGCCATGCCATTTGCACAGCACCATTATCCGTTCGAGAACAAGGAAGTATTTGAGAAGCAGTTCCCTGCCAAGTTTATCTCAGAGGCAGTTGACCAGACACGTGGATGGTTCCATTCACTCATGGCTGAGTCTACACTCCTTTTCAACAAGGCTCCTTATGAGAATGTTATCGTGCTTGGACACGTACAGGATGAGAACGGACAGAAGATGTCCAAGTCAAAGGGCAACGCGGTAGATCCGTTTGACGCACTTGAGACATACGGTGCAGATGCCATCAGATGGTATTTCTACACAGCATCGGCTCCATGGATTCCAAAGAAGTTCTCAGGAAAGCTCGTGCTTGAGGGACAGCGTAAGTTCATGGGAACACTCTGGAACACATACGCATTCTTCGTGCTTTATGCAAATATCGACAATTTTGATGCTACAAAATACAGCCTTGAGTATGATAAGCTTGCAGTAATGGACAAGTGGATTCTTTCAAAGCTCAACTCAGCAGTGGCAGGAGTGGATGAGTGCCTGTCAAACTACAAGATTCCGGAGGCTGCAAAGTACCTTCAGGAGTTCGTAGACGACTTGAGTAACTGGTATGTACGCCGCAGCCGTGAGCGTTTCTGGGCAAAGGGCATGGAGCAGGACAAGATAAACGCATACATGACACTTTACACAGCACTTGTCACCATATCAAAGGCAGCAGCACCTATGATTCCTTTCATGACAGAGGATATCTACAGAAACCTCGTCTGCTCAATAGACAAGAGCGCACCGGAGTCAATCCATCTGTGCGACTACCCTGTAGTTGATGAGAAGCTGATTGACAAAAAGCTTGAGGCTGATATGGACGAGGTACTTAAGGTCGTAGTACTAGGACGTGCATGCCGTAACGAGGCAAATATCAAAAACCGTCAGCCAATCGGTAAAATGTTCGTAAAGGCACCGGAAAAGCTGGATGAATTTTATGTGGATATCATCGCAGACGAGCTCAATGTAAAAGAGGTTGAGTTCACTGATGATGTGTCACACTACACTACCTACAAATTCAAGCCACAGCTTAGAACAGTGGGACCTAAGTATGGTAAATACCTTGGCCAGATCAAGGCAGTTTTAGCTGAACTTGATGGTCATAAGGCTATGGAGGAGCTCAATAGCACCGGCTCCCTCAAGCTTGACAGCATTAGCGATGAAGTTGTATTATCTAAAGAGGATTTACTTATCGAGATGACTCAGATGGAGGGCTATGTGACACAGTCTGACAACAATATCACAGTTGTCCTTGACACCAACCTCACTCCTGAGCTTATCGAGGAAGGTTTCGTAAGAGAAATCATCAGTAAGATCCAGACAATGCGTAAGGACGCAGGCTTTGAGGTCATGGATCACATCGCTGTGACATACGAGGCAGATGAGAAGCTTTCAAATGTATTTGAAAAGTTTGGTGATGAAATCAAAACCGAGGTTCTTGCCGTATCAATTAAATCAGGCGAACTTAAGGGCTATGAAAAGGATTGGAAGATTAATGGCGAGGCTGTTAAGCTTGCAGTTGAAAAACAATAATCTCTGCGCAAGAGGGAGCATTAATTTGCTCCCTTTTGGTGCCATAAGGAGGAAAAAGATGAGAGATAATACGTTTAGCAAAAAGGTGTTTATTAAGGCTGTATCAGACAATTTAAAAAATAAATATCGCAAGACCATAGATGATGCCACACAGCAGGAGCTTTATCAGGCTGTATCAGAGGCTGTAAAGGATGTCATCATGGATGAGTGGATTGCCACACAAAGAGTGATGGACAAGGATGATCCAAAGGTTGTTTACTATATGTCCATGGAGTTTTTGATGGGAAGAGCTCTCGGAAACAACCTCATAAACCTCTCAGCGTACAAGGAGGTCAAGGAGGCTCTCGATGAGATAGGCGTGGATATCAATGCTATCGAGGACCAGGAGCCGGATCCTGCACTTGGAAACGGCGGACTCGGAAGACTGGCAGCGTGCTTTATGGATTCACTTGCCACACTCGGATACCCTGCATACGGCTGTGGAATCAGATACAGATACGGTATGTTCAAGCAGCAGATTTCAGACGGCTTCCAGATAGAGGTGCCCGACAACTGGCTCAAGGACGGATATCCATTCGAGCTTCGTCGTCCTGAGTACTGCTACGAGGTCAAGTTTGGCGGATATGTGCAGGAGAGCACAGATGAAAACGGAGAGCTTCATTTTGAGCAGAAGGACTATCAGTCGGTGCTTGCAGTGCCTTATGATATGCCTATAGTCGGCTATGACAATAATGTGGTCAATTCACTTATGATTTGGGATGCCGAGCCAAAGAACGGCTTCTCTCTCGAGTCCTTTGACCAGGGTGACTACGACAAGGCAGTGGAGCAGGAAAATCTTGCAAGAAATCTTGTTGAGGTGCTCTATCCAAACGATAACCATGTAAAGGGCAAGGAGCTTCGCTTAAAGCAGCAGTATTTCTTTGTATCAGCGAGCATCCAGCGTGCACTTGCAAGGTTTAAAAAGCATCACAGCGATTTAAAGGATCTCCCGAATAAGGTCGTTTTCCAGATGAACGATACTCATCCTACAGTTGCAGTTGCAGAGCTTATGAGAATCCTTGTGGACGAGGAGCATCTGCCATGGGATGATGCATGGGATATCACTACAAGATGTGTAGCCTACACTAACCATACAATCATGGCTGAGGCACTTGAGAAGTGGCCAATCGAGATATTCCAGAGACTGCTTCCTCGTGTATACCAGATTGTTGACGAGATAAACAGAAGATTTGTGATCCAGATTAACGAGAGATATCCGGGCAATGAGGACAAGGTGAGAAAGATGGCAATCCTCTATGACGGACAGGTCAAGATGGCAAATATGGCTATCGTTGCAGGCTACTCTGTAAACGGTGTTGCAAAGCTTCACACAGAGATACTTAAGAATCAGGAGCTTCATGATTTCTATGAGATGTTCCCTGAGAAGTTCAATAACAAGACAAACGGAATCACACAGCGTAGATTCTTAGCACACGCAAATCCACTCCTTGCAGACTGGGCAACAAAGAAGGTGGGAGCCGGCTGGATTACAGACCTTTCACTGCTTTCAAAGCTCAAGGCTTATGCTGACAGCCCCGTTGCACAGCAGGAGTTTGCAGAGATTAAGAGAGCAAACAAGGTGCGTTTAGCCAAGTATATCAAGGAGCACAACGGCATTGATGTAAATCCGGATTCTATCTTTGATGTGCAGGTAAAGAGACTTCACGAGTACAAGAGACAGCTCATGAATATCCTTCATGTGATGTATCTGTACAACAAGATCAAGGAAAATCCGTCTATGGATTTCTATCCGAGAACATTCATTTTTGGAGCAAAGGCAGCAGCAGGCTACAGAAATGCAAAGAAGACGATCAAGCTCATCAACAGTGTGGCTGATGTGATAAATAACGATGCTTCTATCGGTGGCAAGCTCAAGGTCGTATTTATCGAGGACTACAAGGTATCCAATGCCGAGATAATTTTTGCGGCAGCAGATGTCAGCGAGCAGATTTCCACAGCGAGCAAGGAGGCATCAGGAACCGGAAACATGAAGTTCATGCTCAATGGAGCACTCACCATCGGAACCATGGATGGTGCAAATGTCGAGATGTTCGATGAGGTGGGAGCTGACAACATGTTTATCTTTGGAATGAGTTCTGATGAGGTCATCTCACACGAGAACAGACATGACTACAATCCTGTTGATGTATACAACAACGATGCCGAGCTTAGAAAGGTAGTAAACCAGCTCGTAGACGGCACATATTCACCAAATGACCATGAGCTTTTCAGGGAGCTTTACAACTCACTGCTCAATCCACAGCAGGGACAGGTGGCTGACCGCTACTTTATCCTTGCAGACTTCCGCTCATATGCAAATGCACAGCAGAAGATTAATGATTATTACAAGAACAAGAGCGCATGGAGAAAGAGCGCACTGCTCAATATCGCAAATGTAGGAAAGTTCTCATCAGACAGAACAATCCAGGAGTATGTGGACGATATCTGGCATCTTGACAGGATTACCGTAAATATGGCAGGAGTATAGGATTTTGGAAAAAGTTATCGCAAAGACGGGTATCAGTGGCAGCACGCTTAAGCTTATAGCCATTTTTACCATGCTCATAGACCATACTGCGGCAACGGTTATTCTTCGGATGATAAATAACGGGATAGGTGGACAAACGCTTATTGATATCTACTGGGTCATGCGTTCTATAGGGCGCATGGCCTTTCCTGTTTTTTGCTTCCTGCTTGTGGAGGGCTTTAAATATACGCACAGCAGGGAAAAATATGCTGCGAGACTATTTATATTCGCGCTTATCTCTGAGATACCGTTTGACCTTGCAATAAACAATACAGTGCTTGAATTTAAGAGCAACAATGTGTTTTTTACACTGCTTTTAGGCTTGCTTGCCATCACAGTGCTGGACTGGCTTAAGTCGGTCGATAAAATAGAAAAGTCATCCTCTGCAGTTAAGTGGTTTTTTGTCACACTGATCAGGTGTATAGTAATGGTATCAGTGGTGCTTGTTATGATGATTATTGCAGAGTTTGTGCTTTGCTGCGATTATGGGGCAGCGGGTGTGGGTTGCATTGTCATGATGTATCTGCTTTCTTCAAACCGAGAGATTGCATTTGCGGTGGCAGTCATACTGCTTGGGCTTTTCTCAGGTACCATAGAGTTTTTTGCACTGTTTATGCTTATACCGCTGCGCTATTACAATGGAAAAAGAGGCATTTCACTTAAATATGTGTTCTATGCCTTTTACCCGGTGCATCTTTTTGTGCTTTATCTGATATGCAGGCTTTCTATGGCGCACAAGCTTTTGTAAGCAGATGCTGTTAAAGTCTGTCAATTATGATTATATTTGATTATAATAGTGGAAATGAGGGAATAGATGAAAAAGCTTTTAAAAACCATACTGGCACTTGTGTTTGCCGCCTGTTGCTTTATGTTCGCTGCAAAATGCTTAAATGCAGGAGGGCTTACCGGTGCTATAGCTGATTTTCCTACAGCTATACACAGAGCCGTAAAGGGGCAAATGCAAACCACAACAGACTATTTAAACGGTGAACAGACAGAGTACGATGAGTCGGTATTTACAGGGGAATATCACTACTACTACGAGAAGCTGTCAGATGACGATAAGCTTATTTACAGGCAGATTTATGCGATGATGCAAAAGCGCATGGACGGAATTTCACTTAATACTACCGACACTGACAACGTAAGCCGTATACAGCAGTTTGTGCTGCTGGACAATCCGCAGTTTTTCTACATAGAAAAGAGCCAGTATATTGTGAGAAACAGCATCATTTTTTCGCCTGTATACAATATGGCGGAGTCGGATATCGACAGTGCAGCAAGTGCGATTTCCGGCTATGTGTCAGCCTGTATGGCTGGTATTGAGGAAGGGGCATCAGATTATGACAAGGCAGTGCATTTCTATGAATATGTAATAGAGCATGCCGAGTATGAGGAGGATTCTCCCCACAACCAGGATATGTACTCAGCGGTGCTTGGAAGGACAGTCTGTCAGGGCTATGCGATGATGTTTAAGTATCTGTGTGACCGGGCCGGCATCAGCTCGCTTATTGTGACAGGTACCACATCTGATGCAAACCACGCCTGGAATATGGTATATTTAGACGGTGCGTGGTGTGCGGTGGACTGCACCTACGGTGATGGCGATTATCTTGGAAAGGGCATATCCTACAGCTGGTTTGGAGTGCCGCTTGATGTGGTAAAGCTCACACGTACATTGGACAATGAGGATATGCTGCCGCAGGAAGCGACTGTGGAGGATGATTATTATTACAGGAATGGTCTGTATTTTACTTCCTATGACCTTAAAGTCTTACAGGGCATGACAACGTCATCTAACTATATCACGTTCAAGTTTGCAGACAGAGAAACCTATGATACTGCGTGTCACAGTCTTTTCGAGAAGGGTGATTACAAATATCTCATACCGACGGCAAGAGGCGGTACTATCACGTATATGCAGGAGCCCAATTCGCTTGCGGTGTTTATACACATAGAGCTGGGAAGCTGATAAACTTATCTCCTTTTATTTTGAGGAGATAGCCGCCCGCCCTTCATGGGTTGTGCCACCCGGCGGGTACTGCGGCAGAACAATTCGTAAGAATTGCGTTAATTTGTCAGGTGTCGAATTTCGGCTCAGGGTTTGTGTACATTCGCCAGATGCACACTTTCGGCGCGGCGTACGTCTGTGGCATACGCTTTCATAATTCCTTAGCCTAGTGGGAGTAAATGCCGCCTCAAACAGAGTTTATCAGGCGCAAAAAATCAAACGCGCTTTTTACTTTTATCATATGAGGCAGGCTGTGTTGCTTGAACGAGTATTTTTTGCGCCCACTTTTGTTTGAGGCGGCATGTAACTCCCACACGGCACGTCATAAATCAAGCGTATGACACAGGCGAACACCACGACGCAAGTGTCCAGCTGTCGAATGAACATAAACAATCGCAGGAGCCGAAAACGACACCGACAAATTAGCAATTTGAAACGAGTTCTGCCGCAGTACCCGCCGGGTGGCACAACCCATGAAGGGCGGGCGGCGATGCACAAATAAAAGAAAGAGGAATCCAAATGTCATTTTGTCATCTTCACACCCATACCGAGTACAGTCTGCTCGATGGGTCAAACAAGATAAAAGAATATGTAAAGCGCGTCAAGGAGCTTGGCATGAACTCAGCCGCAATCACAGACCATGGCAATATGTACGGTGTGGTGGAGTTTTACAAGACGGCAAAGGCAAACGATATCAATCCTGTCATAGGCTGCGAGGTGTACGTGGCGCCAAATTCGCGCTTTGACAGGGAGACAAGCCACGGTGATGACAGGTATTATCATCTGATTCTGCTTGCTGAGAATAATACAGGCTATGCCAACCTCATGAAGATAGTGTCAATAGGCTTCACAGAGGGCTATTATTACAGGCCGCGAGTGGATTTTGAGACACTTGAGAGGTATCACGAGGGTATTATATGCCTGTCTGCCTGTCTGGCAGGAGAAATCCCGAGATACATCGTCAGAGGCTTTTATGACGAGGCAAAGGAGATTGCAAGGAAGTATCAGGACTGCTTTGGAAAAGACAATTTCTTCCTTGAGCTGCAGGACCATGGCATTGATGACCAGAAGCTTGTGAACCAGCAGCTGCTTAGGATGAGTAAGGAGCTTGGAATAGGGTTAGTGTGCACTAATGACGTGCATTATACCTACGAATCCGATGCGGAGGCACATGATGTGCTTTTGTGCATCCAGACCGGTAAAAAGGTGTCGGATGAGGACAGGATGCGCTATGATGGCGGACAGTTTTTCGTAAAGAGCGAGGAGCAGATGAGAGCGCTTTTCCCATATGCCACAGAGGCTATTGAGAATACACAAAAAATTGCCGACAGATGCAATGTGACGCTTGAGTTTGGCAATTACAAGATTCCAAAGTATGAGGTGCCTGATGGTTATGACAGCGCCGAAGCCTTCCTTACAGAGCTCTGTGAGAAGGGCTTTAGGGAGAAGTACATAGGATGTGGCGAGTACAGTGATGAGGAGCTTAAAAAGATACATGCCGATATGGACTATGAGCTTGGTATCATAAAGACCATGGGCTTTATAGAGTATATCCTTATCGTGTGGGATTATATTAACTGGTGCCGCACACACGACTGCTGGGTAGGCCCGGGACGAGGCTCGGCGGCGGGAAGCAGGGTGTGCTACTGTACCGGAATCACGGATATTGACCCGGTTAAATACAATCTGCTCTTTGAGAGGTTTCTAAATCCGGAGCGAGTTTCCATGCCTGATATCGACGTAGACTTTGAGTATGCGGAGAGATATCGTGCCATAGAGTATGTTCAGCAGAAGTACGGACACGATTCTGTAACGCAGATAGTCACCTTTGGTACGATGGCTGCAAGAGGAGTCATAAAATCAGTCGGAAAGGCACTGGATTTCCCATATGCAGAGACTGACAGGCTTGCAAAGATGGTGCCGCAGGAGCTGAATATCACGATTGACAAGGCACTTCAGATGAATCCTGAGTTCAAGGGCATTTACGAGAGTGATGCCAGAGTGCATGATATGATAGATATGGCCAAAAGGCTTGAGGGACTGCCAAACCATACGTCCGTGCATGCGGCAGGAGTGGTAATCTATCCGGGGGTGGCGAGCGACTATGTGCCTCTTGGAAGGGCAAACGACGGAAGCCCTACCGCGGAGTACAATATGGTACAGCTCGAGGAGCTTGGTCTTTTAAAGATGGACTTTCTGGGGCTTCGTACACTTACGGTGCTAAAGGATTCCGTGAAGAATATCAAGGCATCAAAGGGCATTGATGTGGATATTGACCATATTGATTTCAACGACAAGGGTACACTTGACTTTATCGGAACAGGAAAGACAGAAGGGGTATTCCAGCTCGAGTCTGCCGGTATGCAAAGCTTCATGAAGGAGCTTAGTCCGCAGAGCTTTGAGGACATCGTGGCAGGTATCTCACTCTACCGTCCGGGTCCTATGGATTTCATTCCAAACTATATAAAGGGCAAGAACAATCCAAAGGAGATAAGCTATGTGACGCCGGAGCTTGAGAGTATTCTAGAGCCGACCTACGGCTGTATAGTATACCAGGAGCAGGTTATGCAGATAGTGCAGAAGCTCGCGGGCTATACAATGGGACAGGCGGACAACATCCGTCGTGCCATGAGCAAGAAGAAGCAGTATGTCATCGACGCAGAGCGCCAGAGCTTTGTGTACGGAGACAAGGAGCGCGGCATAAAGGGCTGTGTGGCAAACGGCATAGATGAAAAAGCCGCCAACAGCATATACGATTCGATGGTCGATTTTGCGAAGTATGCGTTCAACAAATCACATGCTGCCGCGTATGCGAAAATCAGTGTTCAGACTGCATGGCTCAAAAATTACTATCCGGTCGAGTTTATGGCAGCGCTCATGACCTCTGTTATCGACAATTCAGCCAAGGCGGCGCAGTATCTTTACAGCTGTCGTGATATGGGGATTAAGGTGCTTCCGCCGGATATCAACTGTGGCCAGGGCGAGTTTACCGCTGAGGGAGACCATGTCAGATATGGCATGTATGCCATCAAATCGCTCGGCAGGCCGGTCATAGACCAGATAATCGAGGAGAGAGATAGCGGCGGCAACTTCCGCACACTCTCGGATTTTATAGAGAGAACCTGCCAGAAGGAGCTTATCAACAAGCGTGCGATTGAGAATCTGATAAAGGCAGGCGCCTGTGATTCACTCGATGGCACGAGAAAGCAGATGGCAATGGTGTATGCATCGATTGTGGACAGGGTGCAGCATGACAAAAAGTCAACTATGGCAGGGCAGATGAGTCTGTTTGACCTGGTCTCAGATGAGGACAGGCAGTCGTTTGAGCTTAAGTATCCAAATGTTGGTGAATATGATGCAGAAGAGGCCCTGGCATATGAAAAAGAGGTGCTTGGCATCTATTTAAGCGGACATCCACTGGAAAAATATGCAGCTACCCTAAAGAAAAACATCACAGCAAATGCGATAGATTTTGTACTTGAAGAGGAGAGCGGTGCCGTAAAGATAAAGGACAATGCGCACGTGGTAATCGGAGGCATGATAGCCACAAAGACGATTAAGTTTACCAAGTACAATCAGGCTATGGCTTTTATCACGATAGAGGATCTGACAGGAACAGTCGAGGTGATTATTTTTCCGAGAGATTACGAGCGCTACCAGAGGTATTTACAGGACGATGCTAAAATATTTGTCATCGGACATGCGACAGTCGAGGATGAGCAGAACGGCAAGATAATCTGCGAGAGAATCGTACCGTTTGATGAGCTTCCGAAGCAGCTCTGGCTCAGGTTTGATACGATGGATGACTATAAGAAAAATGAGAGCAGGCTCCTTGATACAATCCGTGAATCTGACGGAGGAGATGAGGTCATAATTTACATCGCAGATACAAAGCAGATGAAAAAACTTGGCAGAAATTATTCCGTAAATGCAAATAATGAGCTCATGGAGCAGCTTTTAGAGTTTTTGGATAAAGAAAATGCGAAAATTGTTGAAAAGAATATTGAAAAATTATGCTAAAACAAGTACAATAGATTGGGATTAGAATAAATGATAATTTTTTAACATATGGAGGTTATACCAATGGCAAAAGAGATTAACACAATAGGTGTACTTACAAGTGGTGGTGACGCACCGGGAATGAACGCAGCGATTCGTGCCGTTGTTCGTCAGGCTCTCTCAAAGGGCAAGAAGGTTAAAGGAATCAAGAGAGGATACGCAGGTCTGTTAAATGAAGAGATCGTGGATATGGATTCAAAGAGCGTTTCAGACACAATCTCACGCGGTGGTACAATCTTACAGACAGCCAGATGTAAGGAGTTCGTTACAGCAGAGGGACAGCAGAAGGGTGCTGAGATCTGCAAGAAGCATGGCATCGATGCTATCGTAGTTATCGGTGGTGACGGATCCTTCCAGGGTGCACAGAAGCTTGCTGCACTTGGCATCAACACAATCGGTCTTCCTGGCACAATCGACCTTGATATCGCATGTACAGATTACACAATCGGTTTCGATACAGCCTGCAACACAGCTATGGAGGCTATCGACAAGGTACGTGATACATCTACATCACACGAGAGATGCTCAATCATCGAGGTTATGGGACGTGGAGCAGGATACATCGCATTATGGTGTGGTCTTGCAAACGGAGCTGAGGAGATATTACTTCCTGAGAAGTATGACAACAACCTTGAGGCACTCATCAAGAGAGTAGCTAATGCAAGAGAGCTCGGCAAGCAGCATTACATCATCATCAATGCTGAGGGTGTAGGACATTCACAGGAGATGGCTAAGGAAATCGAGGCTGCAACAGGCATCGAGACACGTGCAACTATCCTTGGACATATGCAAAGAGGTGGAAGCCCATCATGCAAGGATCGTGTATACGCTACAATCATGGGCGCTATGGCAGTTGATTTACTCTGCGAGGGCAAGTCAAACAGAGTTGTTGCACACAAGGATGGCAATTTCGTAGATTTCGATATCGACGAGGCACTTGCTATGAAGAAGAGCGTAGACGAGTACATGTACGATATCTCTAAATCTCTGGTTTAGTATCTAGTATAATTATAATAAACATGAATGCCCTTGTATCCGGCACATTAAATGCAGGTAATTGCGTGCATGTGCCGGTGCAGGGGCATTTATGCATTCGGTGAACGATGAATGCGCATAGGTATCAGCCGCAGGTCTATCATATGTGTAAGCATATGATGTAGTGAAAATCACTGGCAGTAGGATAATATACATCGACATAGAAAGAGAAGAAAATGATTACAAGTGCATCAAACAAAAATATAAAAAATGTGCAGGCTCTTTTAAGCAAGGCAAAGGAGCGGAAAAAGCAGGGCGTATTCGTGGTCGAGGGCCCAAAGATGAGCTTTGAGGCGCCATATGACTGGGTAAGTGCCATATATATGTCTGAGTCATTTTTTAATGATGACAGATTTAAGGAAGAGAAAAAGCGCTTCCTTGACAAAACAGAAATAGTGAGCGACTCAGTGTTTAAGAGCATGTCTGATACGCAGACTCCACAGGGGGTGCTTGCTATAGTAAGGATGCCGCACTATGAGATAGATGACCTGTTTAATGGAGATAAAACAGAGCTTCTTGTGCTTGAGAGCATACAGGATCCGGGAAACCTAGGCACCATGATCCGTACCGGTGAGGGCGCAGGTGTAAGCGGCATCATAATGAACCGTACGACAGTGGACATTTTTAATCCAAAGACTGTGCGCTCCACTATGGGTTCACTCTACCGTGTGCCGTTTTACATCACAGATGACCTTCCAAAGACTATAGAGTATGCAAAGTCAAAAGGAGTTTCTCTCTACGCAGCCCATTTAAAGGGAAAGTGTTCCTACGACAGACCGGACTACACCGGAGCATGCGGTTTTATGATAGGAAACGAGGGCAATGGTCTGTCTGACGAGATAGCAGATATGGCAGACACATACATCCGCATCCCTATGGAGGGCGCGGTGGAGTCACTTAATGCCGCAATATCAGCTACCTTGCTCATGTATGAGTGCAACCGTCAGAGAAGGCTTTTGGGAGAATAATATGCGTATTTGGTTTAAGATTTATACGGACACGCACCTGATGCGTGATATTACAATAGAAAATTACAGTGACGATACACGTACACACAAGATTTTTAAGGCTCTTGAGGATGCCTGCCTTGCATTTGATCTGGGAAAGCCCATCTGGCTTGACAGCAACGTAAGTGATTTCAAGAGGCATGGAAAGACTCGTTTTACGAAGGACAATTTTGTGGAGGATATTGACTTTGATTTTCTCGAGATGCACATTATCGAGGAGGATTGATATCTCATTATAGATATGATGACGGTCCGCACGCTGCAGGCACGGTGGCACACACGTACTCTCTCGTTCGCTACGCTACGCCATTAAGAATCTGTAGGAATTATGTCTTTTGGTTTTCTATGCTTGACGAAACCGGCTTTTATGCGCCGTCCATGGCGCATAACGCCTTGCCCCGGCGTCCATGCCGGTGCATTTCTGGTTGTGAAGCATAATTCAACAGCTTCTAAACGGCTTCGCTATGCGCTTACGAGAGAGTACGTTTGCGCCGCCGTGCCTGCAGTGTGCGGACCTGTGCACATAAAAATATACAAGAATTAAAAATATATAAATAATGGGTATAATTTGCCAATTATGCGAATAAATATGCTATAATTGATTTATGGTAATTGTAAATCAGGTGAATATATCACATGGAGGTTTTTAATGGAACAAGAGTTTGCGGAGGGCATCGATAGCTGGGAGACTATGATGTTTCTATATAATTCTGCACTGAAAGAGGTCAATACGAAGCTCGAGATACTAAATGACGAGTTCGTTCACATACATAATTATAATCCGATAGAGTACATAAAGTCGCGTATCAAGACTCCGGAGAGCATAGTTAAGAAGCTCAAAAAGGGCGGCTACGAGAGCACCATAGAGAATATGGTCACATATGTAAAGGACATAGCGGGCATCAGAATCGTGTGCTCGTTCACCTCCGATATATACCGGCTTGCTGAGATGATTGGCAGGCAGAATGATCTGACTGTCATATCGGTAAAGGACTATATGAAGCATCCGAAGGCAAGTGGCTATAAGAGCTACCACATGATTGTTTCGGTGCCTATTTTCCTTTCAAACAAGGTGGTTGACACAAAGGTTGAGATACAGATTCGTACAATAGCTATGGATTTCTGGGCAAGCCTTGAGCACAAGATATATTACAAGTTCGAGGGCAATGCTCCGGATTATATCAGCCGCGATCTGCGTGAGTGTGCAGGTATCGTAGGGCAGCTTGATGCAAAGATGCTTTCGCTCAATGAGGCAATCCTTGAGGAAAAGGAGAAGCAGGAGCATGAGAGGGAGGAGAAAATACGAGAAGATGAACATCATTAATGTTGAAAATATAACAAAGTCATATACGGGAAGGAAGCTTTTTTCTAAAGCTTCCTTTTATGTGCAGGAAAATGAAAAAATCGGTATCATAGGTATAAATGGTACAGGAAAGTCTACACTTTTAAAGATTGTGGCAGGTGATGAAGAGCCGGATGAGGGTACTGTCACCACAGCAAATCACATAGTGATAAACTATCTGCCGCAGAATCCGGAGTTTGACCCGGACGAGACAGCGCTTGAGCATGTGATGAGCCGTGTGGTTACCTCGCAGCTCGATGAGGACATGCGCTGGAGCATAGAAAGTGATGCAAAGTCGCTTCTTATGAAGCTGGATATCACAGATATGACGCAAAAGACCGGTGAGCTCTCAGGAGGACAGAGAAAGAGGCTTGCGCTTGCAACAGTCGTACTTAAGCCGTGTGATGTGCTGATACTTGATGAGCCGACCAACCACTTAGACTATGAGATGGTGGAGTGGCTGGAGGATTATCTGCGCCGTTTCAGAGGTGCGATCATCATGATCACACATGACCGCTATTTCCTCGACAGTGTCTGCAACAGAATCGTGGAGGTGGACAAAGGACAGACCTACAGCTATGATACAAACTACTCGGGCTTTCTTGAGCTTAAGGCAGCCAGAGAGGAGAGTGAGAGGGCAAGTGAGCGTAAGCGCCAGTCCATCCTCAGAAAGGAAATAGAGTGGATGCAGCGCGGCGCAAGAGCGCGTTCCACAAAGCAGAAGGCGCACATCCAAAGATATGAGGCTTTACGCGATCAGAAAGGACCACAGACAGACGGAAAAGTTGAGCTTTCATCGGTTTCATCGCGTATGGGAAGGACAACCATAGAGCTTCATGACATTTCAAAGGCATACGGAGATATTGTCTGTGTAAAGGATTTCACATATATTTTCCTGAAAAATGACCGTATCGGTTTTGTAGGCAAAAACGGCTGTGGAAAGTCCACTCTCATGAAGATAATTGCAGGTTTTATCGAGCCCGATTCAGGTGAGGTGGAGATAGGACAGACGATAAAGATAGGATATTTCGGTCAGGAAGTGGATATAGATCCTGAGCTTCGAGTGATAGACTATGTGAAGGAAGCTGCCGAATTTGTGCGCACGGCGGACGGACTTGTGTCAGCATCTGCCATGCTCGAGCGGTTTTTATTTCCACCGGAGCAGCAGTACAGTCCTGTAGGCAAGCTCTCAGGTGGAGAAAAGAGAAGACTCTATCTGCTTCGTGTGCTGATGAGCGCACCGAACGTACTGATACTTGACGAGCCGACCAATGACCTTGATGTCGAGACGCTGGCTATTTTAGAGGATTATCTGGATGGCTATGACGGAATAGTCATAACTGTATCCCATGACAGGTATTTCCTTGACAGGATCGTAAAGCGTATTTTTGCATTTGAGGGAGCCGGAAAAATCGTACAGTATGAGGGCGGATACACCGACTACATGGATAAACGTCCACAGCCTGCGTCAGGAAAAGCCGTATCAGAAAATGAATCATCCACAGGAGCAGCCGTAGCAGGCGTACAGGGAAATACTGCATCATATGATACAGACGCAAAAGAAGCCCGGAAGAAGAAATCCATGGAAACCTGGGGCCATGAGAAAAAGCTCAAATTTACCTACAAAGAGCAAAAAGAGTACGAGACGATAGAGGCTGACATAGAAAAGCTCGAAACACGTCTTTCGGAGATAGATGATGAGATGGTTAAAAATGCCACTAACTTTGGTAAGTTAAACGAACTCACAAAGGAAAAGGAAGACCTCGAGGAACAGCTGATGGAGAAAATGGAGCGCTGGGAGTATCTCGAGGATCTGGCGCAGAAAATTGCAAATTTGACAACTTAGTAATAGTCTTACTGTGTTTATACGCATTCGTTTTTATTGCAATTATCCTTTCTAAGCAGATTAAACAAACTCTGCGGTATTCCAAACCCGAATATGATACCAAGCACGATGGCACCCGCCACCTCAAAGGTTTCAATACCTTTTGAGGAGGAAAGTGCTCTGTCATTCGTAAAAAGATAATATGCCGTGTAAAAAATTCCTGCTCCAGGCACAAGAGGAAAGATACCGGAAAGCAGATAAACTGTCACAGGCATAGAGCGTGCCGCCGCAAAAATGCGCGCCATTATTGTAAGGCACAGTGTCGCGACAAGCGATGGAATCACAACACCCATATCAAACTGAACCATTATATAGTAGATGATCCAGCCAAACGCTCCTATAAAACCGCAGTAAAACAGCTCCTTTTTTGGAGCGGAAAAAATAACTGCAAACGATAATGTGGCAAAGAGAGCCACAATAAATTGTACTATAAACTCCATAGCTTAAAGCCCTCCCATATATTTCATCACAACAAACGGCAGACATGCTCCCACAGCAACACAAACGGCTGTGATCAGTGCGTCGAGCAGATGTATTGTGCCTGACAGGTAATCCCCGTTATAGATATCTCTGATAGAGGTAGTAAATGCTATTCCCGGAACAAGCGGCATGATAGCTCCTATAATGATTTTATCAGATAAAAGAGAAAGCCCTGTAAGTGTACTTGCAGTGGCAAGCAGTGTCACAAAAAGACTGGCAAGGATATTGGTGATGATCCTTGAGAAATTATATTTTTTAAGACCAAACAAAAGCACCTGCTCCAGTGAGCCGATAACAAATGCAAAAACAAAGTCAAGCCAGCTTCCGCCAAAAAGATAGCAAAAGCAGGCACTTCCAAGCCCACAGAAGAAAATCTGTGCGCTTTTTTTGTAATTAGGGATATTTTTGCACTGCTCAAGCCTGTCCCATGAGTCAATCAGGGAGATTTTCTGGTCACATATGTCTCTTGCGAGCTGGTTTAACGCGCTGATCTTTGCCAGATTGACAGCACCAAGCGGTACGTGGCGCACGATGCTGCAGGCATCCTCCTTGTTCTCATTTGCACTTGCAAATATTCCGTTTGACAGCACATATACGTCAAATTCCTCCACCTCATATGAACTTAGTATATGAACCACAGTGTCCTCCACTCTGTAGATTTCTGCACCGTTTCTGAGCATACAATCGCCAATTTCCACGGCGAGAGTCAGTATTTCCTTAGTGTATGCCATTTGTTACCTCACTTTATAAATTGATAATAGTATACAATAAATATGAATTATTACGATATTTTACAGACCAAATAAGTCACTATGTGTACCTGTGCGTGCAAGCGTGAGTACTAAAACTTCGTTGTCAAAATAATACACAAGCAGCCAATCAGGTTGTATATGGCATTCTCTGTGACCACTCCAGTTGCCGGAGAGAGGGTGGTCTTTATATTTAGTATCAAGGATTTCTCCATTTGCAATTTTTGAAACAATATCTTTTAAAAGAGTGATATCAAGACCACGACGTTTTGCTAGTTTATAATCTTTTTTAAATTGTGTTGTGTATTTGATTTCATATTTACTCATGCATCAAGGTCTGCAAAAAGTTTATCTACATCTTTATAACCATCAATAGTAGAGTCTTTTGCAATCCTTTCTGCCTCAAGCATAGCTGAGACAGTTTCTTTATTTGGAGATCCTTCTGTAATCTTGAATGGAATACCTCTTTCTCGTAAAGATTGACGAACAAAAATGTTGAATGCAGTGCTGATATTCATACCTAATTCTTCATATAAAGCTTCAGCAGCAGCTTTTAAATTGCTATCCATGCGAATGCTGATATTACTTGTTGTTGTTTTAGCCATGATAAAGTTCCTCCCTTAGATTATTTATATTTATTATATGATGTTTGCACGAAAAAAACAATATATCGCACGAAAAATATTGATTTAATTACATGTGTGTATTTTATGCAGGTGTATTTTATGCATAAAATCAATATAAATGGAAATTATATTCATATCATATTGTTAGAAGGGAGCATGAAAATGCCGGAGCATACTGATACCCCAAAAGAAAAAATCCTCGTGTATATACGTGCAGAGCAGCAGAAAACACTTCACCGTAGGCAGGTCTGCATCAATGACATAGCAAGTGTGTATTGCAAATATTCACGCTATGAGGGACATATAAAGGGAATGATTGTGGATAAGATACGCGGGAAAAAGAGCGTGATACCTGTAATGAAAATAATAGAGCAAATCACGGAGCTCTATGATGATGCACAGGTTATAAGTATAGGTGAGCCGGAGGTGCTTGTAGAGTATGACGACAACAGCAAAAATAAGATTCTTGAGGCATTAAAGGTAGCAGCGGTGTGTATACTCATATTTTTCGGCTCGGCATTTACCATCATGGCTTTTAATAATGATATTTCGATATCAGGTGTGTTTGAGCATTTCTATAAGCAGATAATGGGTGTGGACAAGCCACAGGTGTCGGTGCTTGAGGTGTTTTACTGCATTGGTCTGGCGGTCGGAATCATACTTTTTTTCAATCATATCGGAAAACGTAAGCTGTCCGATGATGTCACGCCGATTCAGGTGGAGATGGATAAGCATAACAAGGATACATGGGACACAATAATAGACAAGGTAAAGGAAAAGCAGGATGTTTGAATATATATTGCGTGAAATATTTTTGTCAGTCATAGCGTTTCTGGCAGGAGCCGGGGTATCAGCAGGAGTGTTTGCATTTGTGCTTGTGATAGGAGTGGTGCCGCGTATACTTCGGTGCAGCAGGATAGAAAATATAATACTTATAGAAAATGTCATGATATGTGGTGTGGTGGCAGGTAATATATCGTCAGTGCTTGATACGGCATATAATCTGGGCTTTGCAGATGTGTCAGAGAAACTTGTAACCATTATCTGCGGTAATATAATTATTGCAATTTATGGACTGTGTGTCGGCATATTTGTCGGCTGTATTGCAGTGGCGCTCGCAGAAATTCTGCACACGTTCCCTATCATATATAAGCGCATGAAGCTTCGCGCAGGTCTTGGCATCATAGTGATTTCCATGGCAATAGGAAAGGCGCTTGGAGCACTTTATTATTTCCTGACGGGATTTGTTGCCACTTCATAGGGCTCTCTTAAGTTATCTTTAGCTATATCAGGTTATACTATTGAAACAAAAGACAAATAGGGTATAATGGAAATACGGAAAAAGGAAAGGAAAAAATATGATTACATCAATAGCCAGACAAAGCATCATACTAAAATGCTTACGCCAGAAATCAGTGCTTGTAAGTAATTACGAGCTGTACTATACAGCAGGTCTTGCGAAGAAGTGTTTTGGAATCGCAGTCGATGCCGACATGGAGCCAAAGCAGCTTCTTGAGGAGCTGCAAAAACACATTGAGCAGGTTTCGCCGGCAGATGAGCAGGAGAAGTATCTCGTGCATCTTCTAGGCAACTATGAGCCTGATGATACTCACGATGAACAGACCAAAGAGATGTTTCACATGGGTGAGACCGAGGAGCATATGTGGCAGGTCTCAATTACATAGAATTATATCAAAACACGACAATGCCCAGCCATGTATGGCTGGGCAATTTATTATGAGCTACGGGAAAATTAGCCCATTGTAACCTCGACTGTAACATCGTGTCCGGTTCCGTTTATAGCAGGAATCATGTTTCCGTCCATAGTAGCACCATCCACGATGAGCTTTGTCACACCCTTTTGTACGTGAGCAGGATTTCTGACGGCAATGTGGTAAGTATTGCCACGGAACTCACGCTTAGCTGTAAAGCCGTCCATAGTGTCAGGAATACAAGGATCTATGATGAGACCATCGTAGTCAGGACGGATACCGAGGATGTACTGTGAGACATCTAAAAAGGTCCATGCAGCAGTACCGGTCAGCCAGCTGTTTTTTGCCTCACCGAAGTTAGGCGCATCTTTTCCAGCAATCATCTGGCTGTATACATAAGGCTCGGTGCGGTGAATCTCGCTGATATCCTCAATGTATGCAGGACATGTTCTGGTGTATACCTGCCATGCTCTGTTTCCACGGCCGATAACAGTCTCTGCTATAGAAATCCAAGGATTGTTGTGGCAGAAGATGCCGGCATTCTCTTTGTATCCAGGTGGATAAGAAGAGATTTCACCAAGCTCCACATGATATCTGTGGTAAGGCGGCTGTAAGAGCACGATACCGTATTTGGTATCAAGATATTTCTCAACAGACTGCATTGCCTTAAGGCAGAGCCCTTCATCCTTTCCGATTTCAGCGATAACACAAAAGCCCTGTGGCTCAATAAAGATTTTTCCGTCTTCACATTCCTTGGAACCAATCTTGTGCTTGTAGTGGTCGTATGCACGAAGATACCACTCGCCATCCCATCCGGCGTCCATGACGATTTTTTCCATCTGTTCAATAGCCTTCCTGGCTGTGTCAGCCTCGTCGCAAAGTCCCCTGTGTCTGCAGATTTCTACATAGTCTTTTCCGTATTTTACAAACATGCCTGCGATAAAAACTGACTCGGCATTTGGTCCCTCAGATGGTCCGAAGGTCTGGAAGGACTCGCCCGGCTCCTCAGAGAAGCAGTTTAGGTTCAGACAGTCATTCCAGTCAGCACGTCCAATCTGCGGCAGTCCGTGAGGCCCGAGATGATTGATAGTATAGTTGAACGAGCGGCGCAGATGCTCCATAAAGTCAGTTGCCTTTGAAGGATCGCTGTCATACGGTGTTGATTCGTCAAGTATAGAGTAGTCACCTGTCTCCTTGATGTAAGCAGCGGCAGCAGCGATAAGCCACAGCGGGTCATCATTGAAGCCTGAGCCTATGTCGGCGTTACCCTTTTTAGTGAGAGGCTGATACTGGTGGTAGGCAGAGCCGTCCTCAAACTGTGTGGCTGCGATGTCGAGTATTCTCTCCCTTGCCCTGTCCGGAATCAGATGCACGAAGCCGAGCAGATCCTGGCAGGAATCCCTAAAGCCCATGCCTCGTCCGATGCCTGATTCAAAATAAGAAGCAGAGCGGCTCATGTTAAATGTAACCATGCACTGATACTGATGCCATACATTTACCATGCGGTCGAGCTTTTCTTCGGATGAAGCTATGGTAAAGTGGCCAAGCAGCTTATCCCAGTAAGCTTTAAGCTCTGCTAAAGCAGCGTCGGCTTTTTCAGTGGTGTCAAATTTGGCAAGGAGTGCATCTGCGGGAGCACGGTTTATGATTCCATCCTCAGCGCGTCCGACCCATTTTTCGTTTACAGGATTTTCCACATATCCAAGTACAAAAATATATGTTTTTTCTTCACCCGGCTCAAGAGCTACCTTCAGGTGATGAGAGCCGACAGGAGCCCAGCCGCTTGCAACAGAGTTCTTAGACTGGTCATTTACTACAACTGATGGTGCGCTGTTTTCGCCGTAGGCACCTAGGAATGAATCCCTGTCTGTGTCAAAGCCGTCCACAGGGGCATTTACAGCATATACAGCATAGTGATTGCGACGCTCCCTGTATTCTGTCTTGTGGAAGAGCTGGGAGCCACCGGCGTGAATCTCAACCTCTCCGGTAGAGAAGTTACGCTGGAAGTTGGTCATGTCATCCATGGCATTCCACAGACAAAACTCTACATATGAGAAAACCGAAAAGCCTTTCTTCTTATCAGATGTGTTTTTTAATGTGAGCTTATTGATCTCGCAGGTAGAGCCCATAGGAACGAAGTCGGTAAGCTGAGCCATTAAGCCGTTTTTTACTCCTGTGAAAACAGAATAGCCCATGCCATGACGGCATTCGTATGAGTCAAGCTCGGTCTTGGAAGGCATCCAGCCCGGATTCCAGATGGTGTCGCCATCCTTTATATAGTAGTAGTGTCCGTTGCTGTCGTACGGAACATTGTTGTAGCGGTATCTGGTGAGACGCAGAAGCTTTGCATCCTTATAGAAGCTGTAGCCACCGCAGGTATTTGATACCAGAGAAAAGAAATCCTCACATCCAAGGTAGTTGATCCATGGCAATGGAGTCCTTGGAGAGGTGATGACGTACTCTTTTTTTTGATCATCGAAGTGTCCAAATTTCATATATGTAATCTCCTTTTTTTAAATACACGTAAACGTTTAAGTTACTTATACATAGAAGTATATATTGGAAATATCTAAAAATCAAGCGTAAAACAACAAAAAACAATGGTTTTATGACATATACACAAAGAAAACTGCATATTATAGTAAAAAATGCTGATGAGATGATATCCGCTTAAGTAATTGTGAATGCATAATATAAGAGGAAAAACGTAAACGTTTGAAAAATACAACGTAATACTATAAAATTTGCACAATACAAGATATGAAAAAGTGTGAAAAGTGTTGAAAATGTAAATTAGGGGTTGCAAAATCAACGACTTGTGGTATAGTAAAGATACGAAAACGATTACGCAATCAATTCGAAATGAGGAAACGATATGGTATCACTGAAAGACATAGCACAAAGATGTGGTGTTTCGACAGCGACAGTCAGCAAGGCATTACATGACCAGAAGGATATTGGTGCCGAGACCAAAAACAGAATAAAGAAGATAGCTAAGGAAATGGGATATCTTCCCAATGCTGCGGCCAGAGTTCTTAAGACAAACGAGTCGAACAACATCGGAGTACTGTATTTCGATGAGGCAGGAATGGGACTTACGCATGAGTATTTTGCCGGAGTGCTAAACGGAATCAAGGCACAGGCTGAGATGCTTGGATATGATATCACATTTATCAATACAAGCCCGGTCGGCAAGAAATTATCATACCTTGAGCATTGTAAGTACAGAAATTTCGATGGAGTCGTAATCGTTTGTGCCAGGTTTCAGGACCAAGAGGTACAGGAGCTGATGAGCAGCGACATACCGGTGGTCACGATCGACCACGTACATTACAGTTGTTCGGCGGTCTGTTCCAACAATGTGAAGTGCATGGGCGACCTGCTTGATTATATCATTAGTATGGGACATAAGAAAATCGCTTACATACATGGACAGGATTTTTCGAGCGTTACACGAGACAGGCTGGCAGCTTATTACAGGGCACTTGAGAATCATGGAATAGATATTCCTGAGGAGTATGTCAGGGAAGCAAGGTATCTGGAAACAGAGGATGTTGCAAAGCAGACAGAATATTTACTCGATTTACCTGACAAACCTACATGTATCATCTATCCGGATGACACGGCGGCAATCGGAGGCATCAATGTTATAAGAAGCAGAGGCCTTAGGATTCCGGAGGATATATCCATAGCAGGATACGATGGCACAAGAGTTTCACAGATGCTAAGCCCGAAGCTCACCACTATCAGACAGGACACTGACAAGATAGGCAGGGAAGCAGCGGACAGATTGATAAGCATCATTAAAAAGCCTAAAACAGCACTTGTGGAGAGAGCTGTTGTTGAAGGAATTTTGCTGGAGGGGGAGTCCGTAGGCAGAATTTAATATATTTTACTACTTTTTTACTAACATTTACTAACAGGTTTAAACCTGAAGCGAGAAGGAGGATTTTCTATGAAAAAGAAACTCGTAAGCGCATTACTTTGCGCAACAATGGCAGCATCATTACTGGCAGGCTGTGGCAGCGGAGATACATCCGACACAGGAAGCTCTGATAAGAAGGGCGATGCAAAAACTGAAGTGACAAACGATGGCAAGACACTCAACATCTATTGCTGGAATGAAGAGTTTCAGAGCCGTCTCACAGACCACTATCCTGATTATAAGAAGGTGGATGCGACACATGGTAAAATCGGAGATATCGATGTAGTCTGGAACATTACACCTAGTGAGAACAATGCATACCAGAACAACCTTGATGAGACACTTTTGAAGCAGACTGATGCATCTGCAGATGACAAGATCGATCTATTCCTGGTAGAGGCTGACTACGCACCTAAGTATGTAGATTCTGATTACACAATGCCAATCAAGGATTTAGGAATCACAGACAGCGATATCTCTAAGCAGTACAAGTACACACAGGATGTCGTTACTGATTCAGATGGCAACCTAAAGGGTCTTTCATGGCAGGGCTGCCCGGGTGTTCTCTTCTACAACAGAGCAGCAGCAAAAGAGGTACTTGGAACAGATGATCCGGATGAGGTTCAGAAGTCAGTATCTGACTGGGATACCTTCAATGCTACAGCTGAGAAGATGAAAGCAGCAGGCTACAAGATGACATCTACAGCAAACGATACATACCGTGTATACTCTAACAACGTTTCAAAGAAATGGGTAAGCGATGACAAAAAGATCCAGATTGATGACAACATCATGAAGTGGGTTGATGATTCTAAGAAGCTTGTAGACGCAGGCGAGACAGGAACAGCAGATCTTTGGTCAGATGACTGGAAGAAGGGCTTCTATCCGGAAGGAAAGGTATTCTCATACTTTGGACCTGCATGGTTAGTAAACTTCTCAATGGCAGCAGATGAGTCAGGTTCTATCGGAAATCAGGGCGGCTGGGGTGCAGCCCAGGGACCACAGGGCTTCTTCTGGGGCGGTACATGGATCTGTGCAGCAGAGGGAACAGACAATGCTGACCTTGTAAAGGATATCATGCTCAAGATGACAACAGACGATGACATCATGAAGGATATCGTTGTTAAGGATGATGATTTCGTAAACAACAGCACAGTTATGGATGGTCTTGCAGACGGAACAATCATGGGCAAGGACGACAAGCCTTACACAAGTACAATACTTGGTGGACAGAATCCATTACCAATGTATATAGCAGGTGTTAAGACTCTCGACTTAAGCAACCTTTCAGCATATGACCAGGGCTGCAACGAGGAATTCCAGAAGGCTATGAAGGATTACTTCGAAGGAAACTGCGATAAGGATACAGCTATTGAGACCTTCAAGAAGGCAGTTGTTGAGAAATATCCTGACCTTTCAGAATAAGATAGTTTTTGAATTGACTATAGGGCTAACAATATAAAATAATAAATACCCTGTCTGCCTTGCGTAAGCAGGCAGGCGGGGTATTCTTTTTAAAATCAGTTTACAGCATTACATCACCATTGACTACAATACCAGTTGGGAGGTAGGTATTATGAAAAAGAGTGGAGGTAAAGCGGTCAGATATAACAAATGGGGCTATATCTTTCTGATTCCGTTTATCGTTGTATACGTAGTATTTCAACTGGTACCTTTAATCACTACTATTTACAACAGCTTTTTTGAAAATTATATGTCAGGTCTTACACAAATAGGACCAAATTTCGTTGGATTTGAAAACTATAAAAAATTGTTCACATCCGGTGATATCTGGCAGTATTTCAAGAATACAATGGTTCTTTGGATCATGTGCTTCATACCGCAGATATTTTTATCACTGCTCCTTGGAGCATGGTTTTCGGATGTCAGCTTAAAGCTCAAGGGAACAAGATTTTTTAAAACAGTTATATATCTGCCAAATCTGATTATGGCTTCAGCGTTTTCACTGTTATTCTTTACATTGTTTGCTGATGGTGGACCTATAAACAATCTGCTTATGCAGATAGGCTTCATCTCAGAGCCGTACAAGTTCCTGTCACATGTTGGCAGTACAAGAGGGCTCATCGCATTGATGAACTGTCTGATGTGGTTTGGTAATACAACCATCCTGCTTATGGCAGGTATGCTTGGAATTGATACGTCACTGTTTGAGGCAGCAGAGGTGGACGGAGCAACATCCACACAGGTGTTCTTTAAGATAACACTTCCGCTCCTTAGACCGATACTGATATATGTAATCATTACATCCCTTATCGGTGGCTTACAGCTCTTTGATGTACCACAGATTTTGACAAACGGAACCGGTAATCCGGTCAGATCGAGCATGACACTTATCATGTACTTAAACAAACGTCTGTACAGTAAGGATTATGGAATGTCAGGTGCACTTTCAGTCATACTGTTTATCATCACAGCAATACTTAGTATAGCGGTATTCAAGCTCAGCGGCAATGATGATAAGAGAAAGGAGTAGGTCGATATGGCAGCAAATGTAAACAAAAAAAATAAAGGTATGGGAATCCATGCCAGACGTGCGTTAGCATATATCGTGCTTGTGATAATCTCTTTCTTCTGTCTGTTCTGGTTCTACGTAATGATAATCAATGCGACCAGATCAAACGGAGAGCTCCAGTCAGGATTTACGGCAATTCCGAGTACGCATCTGCTTGACAACTGGAACTCACTCTTACATGACACACTTCCGGTCATAAGAGGTATGTTTAACAGCCTTTTCGTAGCAGCCTGCAGTGCAGTATTGTGTGTATACTTTTCGACAATGACAGCATATGCCATACATGCATATGAGTTCAAGGCCAAGAAATTCATCTCCACCTTTATACTGATGGTTATGATGATTCCTACACAGGTTACAGCTCTTGGATTTGTTAAATTGGTAACAGGCATGGGACTGATGGATTCGTTTATTCCGCTTATAGTTCCGACAATTGCTTCACCTGTCACATATTTTTACATGAAGCAGTATATGGAGAGCTCGCTTCCGTTGTCTCTTATTGAGGCAGCCAGAATTGACGGCTCCGGAGAGTTTAGGACATTTAATCATATCGTGCTTCCGTTGATGAAGCCGGCAATAGCAGTACAGGCAATTTTCTCCTTTGTAAGCAGCTGGAACAATTACTTCACTCCGGCACTTATATTACACGAAAACAACAAGAAGACACTTCCAATCCTGTTAGCACAGCTTAGAAGTGCAGATTTCTTGAAGTTTGATATGGGAAAGGTATACATGATGATTACATTCTCTATCCTTCCTGTAATAGTGGTTTACCTTATTCTTTCAAAGCACATCGTAGGTGGTGTTGCCATGGGAAGTGTGAAGGGCTGATACAGACCATTGATTAAAACAATTTTCTTTTTATATTTTTCCCTTCATCTAAAAAGGACCGCTCACCTGGGCGGTCCTTTTTTACGAGCAAAATGGCAGGCTTTTTCTCCCGCCCTCTTGACAGAATACGTTATACTATAAGTATGAACGATAAGAAACAAGGAATAATATATATCATAATGGCAGGGTTCTTTTTTGCCCTGATGACATTTTTTGTGAGGCTGTCGGGCGATTTGCCGACCATGCAGAAGGCTTTTTTCAGGAATGCGGTAGCAGCGGCAGCGGCTGTTATCTTACTTGCAAAAAGTGATGAAGGCTTCAAAATAAAAAAGGATAGCTGGAAGGGACTTTTTCTGCGAAGCTTTTTTGGAACAACAGGGCTCATATGCAATTTCTATGCTGTTGACCATCTGGCCATTGCAGATGCCAATATCTTAAACAAATTGTCACCGTTTTTTGCCATAATCATGTCATATTTTGTGCTTAAGGAGAAAGCAAACAAGACAGAGTGGCTGTGCGTGGTGACGGCATTTATAGGTGCTGTTTTTGTGGTAAAGCCATCCATGAATATGCAGTTTTTAAATGCAATGATTGGTGTAATAGGCGGCTTTGGCGCAGGTGTTGCGTATACATTTGTACGAAAGCTCGGTAAGCAGGGCGAGAGAGGCCCTGTGATAGTCATGTGCTTTTCGGTATTTTCATGTATAGTGACAGCACCGTTTCTTTTTGTAGGGGCAAAGCCTATGAGTGCATATCAGATTGTCATGCTGCTTTTTGCAGGAGCCGCAGCTACAGGTGGGCAGCTTTCAATCACAAAGGCATACACCAAGGCGCCCGCAAAGGAGATATCGGTGTTCGACTATTCACAGGTTATTTTTGCCGCCCTGCTTGGATTTGTCTTTTTACAACAGATACCGGACTATCTAAGTGTGATAGGATATGTTATAATAATAGGCAGTGCGATTTTTAAATGGAACTATAATCTCAGACACGAGGAAAATATATGAACTATGCAGGAATAAAATATTGTGACATCGCAAACGGACTGGGCTGCCGTACTGTGCTTTTTGTGTCAGGCTGCAGGAACCATTGTAAGGGCTGCTTTCAGCCGCAGACATGGGAATTTGACTATGGAGAGCCGTTTGATGAGCAGATACAAAACGAGATACTCGACTCGCTTGCGCCTGCCTACGTGCAGGGCATTACCCTTTTAGGCGGTGATCCGTTTGAGGAGGAGAATCAGGAGGCACTTGTGCCGTTTATGAGAAGAGTCAAGGAGCGCTATCCCAATAAGGATGTGTGGGCCTACACAGGCTATCTGTACGAGGAGCTGCTTGCAAACGGACGCAAGCACACAGAGTATACGGATGAGCTTTTATCCATGATAGATGTTCTGGTAGATGGTCCGTTTATAGAGGAGCAGAAGGATATCACGCTCAAATTCAAGGGCTCTGCAAACCAGCGTGTAATAGACATGGAAAAGACAAGAGAGGCAGGAGAGGTGTCCATACTGGAATTTACGAAAATATAAATCGTAATGTGTGTGACTGAATAACTATATTGCAATTAGAAAAAGAGAATTTGATAAGAAAATTTGAGAAGAGAATTTGAAAAGAAATTGATGAAAAATTTGATAAAAAATTTGTAAGAGGATTTGAAATGAAGAAAAAATGCGACAGATTATTAGGAATACTGTGCTATGCGCTCGGGATTTTAGCGGCGCTTTATGTGGGAGGATGGCTTATGCTGATTAAGCCTATTCATGTGATTATCATTGCATTTGGCAATGATATGCTGACACTTCCGCTTTTGCTTAAGAGTATCATAAAGATAGCATTTTCTACGACCTTTGCAGGGCTTGTGTGGTGCATCGGATACATAGGCTACAATTTTTTCAAGGGAAATGAGGACCCTGACTGGGCGGCTATAGAAGCGCGCTTCAGAAATAAGCACAGTGATACAACAAACGAAGATTTACTGAAGGAGAGAGAAGTATGATAGTCCGTGTACCTGATTATTTTTCAGAGTTTAGCTGTATAGCCGGAGACTGCAAGGATAGCTGCTGTCTGGGCTGGGAGATTGATATTGATGAGGATTCATATGAGTATTATCAGACACTGCCCGGAGAGGTCGGAGAGCGCCTGAGAAAGGGCATGTATGAGACAGAGGATGGCGGGCACGGTATCCGCACAAACAATTGCGGCCGCTGTATTATGCTAAACGACAAGAATCTGTGTGATTTGTACATAGCGGCGGGAGAGGCATCACTTAGTGAGGTGTGTACCGATTTCCCGAGGTTTGGCATAGAGTACAGAAACGTGGAGCAGAAGTGTCTGAGCCTTGCGTGCGAGGAGGTCTGCCGAATATTTTTCAGCAAAACGAAGCCTGTTAAGTTTGTAGAACAGGAGCTTTTTGGAGACAGTGATGATGACCAGGGTGTCACAGAGGAGGAGGCAGCCTTTTTTGAGGAGGTGCAGCGCGAGCTGATTGCCATACTCCAGGACAGGACAAAGCCAATCGGAGCACGCGTTGAGGAGTACCTTGACAGGGCAAACGAGTATCAGAAGAAGCTCAGCGAAAATGATGTTGAAAAGCATATAGACTGGCTTTCATTTAATGATTTCTCATATGAGCACTTTGATATCCGCTTCGGTATCATCAATGAGATGGAGCTTTTGCGCCAGGTATGGCAGGATTTCAAGGATGATATGCAGTCAGTCCTCACAGAGAAGGACTATGAAAAGCGCATGAAGGAGTACATGGACAGCAGCGATTACCGTGAAAACGATATTGAGCAGCTTCTTGTATACTTTACCTTCAGATATATTATGAATGCAATCTATGACTCAAATATCATGGTTTATGCATATCTAAGCGTCATGTTTACCATGATAGTCAGGGATATGAATGCCACACGTTTCTACAAAAACGGTGGCAACTTCACCATAGAGGACCAGATGGAGGTTGCAAGAATCTTCTCTAAGGAAGTGGAGCATTCCGAGGAAAACGTGGAGGCAGCCAAGGAAGAAATCATCTGGGGCTAGCTGATTAAAAAATTAAATCTATAATTAAAAAATAATAAACTCTTTAATTAAGTATTGCAAACAGACCACAATATGTGATATTATACATTTCGTAAAAGGTTAAATTCATCATTTTCCCTTTTTTATAGTTTTTTAGTTTTTTAGTTTTCAAAAGGAGCTTGCACAGAAATGTGCAGGCTCTTTTTGTGTGAAATAATTAAAGGCTTCCGCCATTATGCCAGAATCCTCATATTTTTGAGCTGGTTTTGGGAGCTGTTTTAGGGATTTTTGCAGGTTCAGCTACTTTTTCTCGCAGTTTTTCCGGCTTTTGGGCTGGTTTTGGGAGCTGTTTTGGGAATTTTTACAGGTTCAGCTACTTTTTCTCGCGGTTTTTCCGGCTTTTGGGCTGGTTTTGGGAGCTGTTTTAGGAATTTTTGCAGTTTCAGCTACTTTTCTCGTAATTTTTCCGGCTTTTGGGCTGAATTTGTGGAGCTGTTTTAAAAGATTTAGGGATTACAGCTCCCCAAGGTCTGCCTACTATGCTATAAATCCCTTGTAAACCATAAATTGGTACCTTGAAAACTTCACATAAACAGAGATTTCCCTCAATAAAAGAAATGTGAGAACTTCCCTTTCAAAGATCAGTGCAGCTCCAGGATTTCGAATAAAACCGGAAATAGCTTAAAAAATAATTCACAAAATTTCGAATGAAAAATTATCTATTATATCTAGGACCTTTAGTACCAAAAAGATTTCGCATATGTTACATAAAAATGAATAAATAGTAAATTTCACCAAAATTTCGTAAAGTAATTCTCTGTTTATCCCAATAGTCGAAAACCAACGAAAATATTATAATATAAGTACGAAAACGTGCGAAAGGAAATTTTCGTACAAACAAAAAAGGAAAAGGAGAGGAAATATGAGAAAGTTAAAAGAACGCTTTCACAGGAAACATGGCATTGTAAGCTGTATCTTTAGTATGGTACTTGCACTTGCTATGATTGTGACCATGGTTCCGGCAATCGGTGGTGCAACCACTGCATATGCTGCGAGCCCGACAATCCGGTTGTATTTGGACAAACCAAGTACCTGGAATACACCGGTTGTCAATGTCTGGGCTTCCGGTGCTACGGTAAATAACCATGACGCAGGAAATGCCACCATTTCACAATGGGGGGATCAGGAAAAACCAAAGCTTGCATATGAGGAAAGCACAAGACTCTATTATGTAGATGTACAGAGCAGCGAGTGGACAGGTTTTCAGTTTGTTGATGCAGGTTCTGATGAGAAGGCTGCACCGGAGATAAAGACAGAAGAAGCTGCAATTGAGCAGATTAAGACTTTTACTTCTGATACTAGCATCTATTGTTTATTGGATGACAATGGAAAATATCAGTGGTATAAGGATGCTTCAAAGAAGGAAACATTGATTCCAGAGTCTGTACCAACAGAATGTGATCTGACGATTAATTATAAGAGCACATTAGGCGATGATGTTGCGGCATATATATATCAGGGAGATAATAAGCCGGTAGGTGAATGGCCGGGAAAAACCATGACTGCAGCAGAAGGTCATGAAGACTGGTATACAATGCATCTGACATTAGATAACAGTACAGATTATAATCTCATTTTAAATGATGAAGGACATGGAAACCAGTTAAGCGAAGTAACACTTTCTACGAAAGGAAAGGCAGAGGCAGAGTACTGGTTCGATGGTTCTTTGTCAGAGAAAAAACCTGCTGATTGGAAATACGTAACAACCATTCATTATCTTGCATCAGGAATGGGAAGTACTATTTACAATCATGTATGGAATGTAGATGCCTCTGCAACAGGAGCAGGTGTTGGAAAAGAATGGCCAGGCGGACAGATTTCAGAAAATGCTGACCATTCCGGATGGTATGATGTAGTATATACACAGGATGTAAAACAGAATTTCAGCTGTATTTTTAATAATAACAGTGGGACACAGACGGATAATATTGATGTTTCTGTAACATCAACAAGTACTGAACTCTGGGTTACCGGAACCAAAGCTGGTGGTGATACAACCGTATATAAAACAGCACCGGACAGTTGGGAGGCACCGGTTCCAGATCACACATTTACAATTTATTATTACAATGAAGATTTATCAACAGACACAGACATGGGAAAAGTTGATTTGTGGATGTGGAATGCCGGATTAAACGGTTCCTATGTTTTTGACGGAACATATTATGATGCTGAAAATGATGTGACATGGTTTAAAAAGACCATTACAGTTGCCGGCAGTAATGTGGAAAAAACAGTAGGATTAAAGGCACGTTATGACATAACACAGGGATGGGATGGCGGCTCTGATACCGCAGATCGTTCTTTTACAATAAGCGGTGATGAGAATGAAGTATTATATTATGTGGATGGTTCAGATCCGGTTCATGAGAAACCGGTAATTAAACAAACGGAAAAGAGATACCTTGTATTGGATTATGAGAATCCGGGATTAAAAGAAAAAGGTATTACACCACAGTTCTATACATGGACATCAGGATATGCTTCAGTATTAACCAATTTTAAATACGTAGGTGGAGATAAATGGACAGTAACGATTCCTGCAAAACCATCCTGCACAAAGGTTGATTTTTGTATTGCATTAGATTCAACAGGTGACCCATGGATTAAAGATGGTGGAGACCATTCAGTTACATTCCCTTCTGACCAGAAGGTTATATATGCCAGCATGAAAGCCGGCAGTGAGCCGGAAATTGCTATGCCATATAATGTTGGCTATGAAGTAGATGCAGAAAAACAGCAGGTATCATATTACTATCGTGATGATGCAGCATTTGTAGGTGGCACCTTAAAGGATATGACCGTATCTGTTGACGTAAACGGAACAGAGTATCCAATGACATACAATGATACAACAAAGCGTTTTGAGTATGTAAAGAGCGGTTTAACAGATGGCAAAACACATTATCGTTACAAAGCAAATGGAACTTATGCTGTAGATGCATTCAATTCAAACAGCGAAAAGTATAATAATGCAGATTATTCATATTTTGAATACTATAAATTAAATGCAACAGTTACAGCAGAAGTTATGAATAAATCCTTTAATTATAACGAGAATGATGTTGTTAAGTTTAAGGTTAAACAGGATAGTTCAGATGCTAAAACATTAGAAGTAGCTAGTGCAAGTATCGATGTTTCTTCCCTTGGAGGAAGCAATGCAATGCCGATTGAACCGGAATTACAGGCAGTTACCATTTCTGCAACAACAGATACAAAATTAGGAATTAAGACATTACCAATTACTGTAACAGACCAGTATGGTAATAAATTCAGTACTACAGTGGATGTTGAAATCACAGACCGTGTGAAGGAAAACAAAAAAGATTTCGACTGGGATGAAGCTGTTGTTTACTTTATGATGACAGACCGTTTCTTTGATGGTAATGAATCTAATAATACAGCAAGTGGTGCAAATACATACGGAGACAACCCTGGACTGTATCATGGTGGAGATTTTGCAGGTGTAACAGCTAAGTTAGATTACTTACAGGATTTAGGAGTAAATACAATCTGGCTTACACCAATTGTAGAGAATATTCAGGGAGTAGATGTTACAGATGAGGGGTCAAAAGATGTTCCTTATAATGCAGCATACCATGGATACTGGGCAAGTGATTTTACAAAATTGAATCCTACACTTGGTACAACAGAAGAATTTAAAACTATGATTAGCGAAGCACATAAACGTGGTATGCGTATTATGGTTGATATTGTTGTAAACCATGCAGGATATGGTACAGAATCAACATTTGCTGATATGCTTAGGGATAAGAGCGTCAGTGAAGGCGATATTAAATCATGGCAGTCTGGCTTGCCGGATTTTGCAACAGAGAATGCAGATGTCAGGGCAAAATTAGTAGAATGGCAGACATCATGGATGAAGGATTATGGAGTTGATTATTTCCGTGTAGATACTGTAAAGCATGTTGACAGCACAACATGGGCAGCACTTAAAAATTCTACAACAGAAGTAAATCCGTCTTTCAAGATGATTGGTGAATACTTTGGTGCAGGATATGCATCAAATGGTAGTTCCTTAGGTACTGGTCAGATGGATGCAGACCTTGATTTCGATTTTAATGACCAGGCAACAAGCTTTGTAAGTGGCAATATTTCTTCTGTAGAGAAATTCCTTTCTGCAAGAAATTCAGCACTTAATAACACATACATGACAGGTCAGTTCTTAAGCAGTCATGATGAAGATGGATTTAAGGCTGCTTTAATGAACGGAAAAAAATATACCGAGGATGAGGCAACATCAGCAGCGTTAGTTGCAGCTACATTACAGCTTACTGCAAAGGGTATTCCGGTTATCTATTATGGTGAAGAAGTTGGTTTAAGCGGATTAAATAATTATCCATATCAGACTAATAGATATGACATGGATTTCTCTAAGGCAACAAAGGACAATGTCACATATCAGCATTATAAGAATCTGCTGAGCATCCGTAATGCATACACAGACGTATTTGCAAGAGGAAGCAGAACGGTTGTGGCAAGTTCTGATGAGGAAGGCTATGATGTAGTTTCAAGATCATATGGAGGAACAACCTTATATGTTGGTATGAATATCAAGGATGCCGCAAAAGAAGTAAAAGTTCCGGTTAATGCAAATGCAGGAGATACAGTTAAAAATCTTTATGATGGTAAAACATATACTGTTTCTTCTGATAAGACAGTAACAGTAAGCATTCCGGCAGCAAAGGATGGTGGAACAATCATTCTTGCTGAGGTGAAGAAAACAGAAGATCCTGGCAAGACAGATCCAACACCGGCAGATCCGGGCAAGGAAGATCCTACACCGGCAGCAAAGGTTGACTGGACTAAAGAGGTAGAAACAATCAAGAATGCTTCTGCAAAGGAAACTATCGTTGTAAAGATGGATGAAACAGGAGTTATCTCAAAGGATGCAATTGCAGCCATCAAGGGAACGCAAAAGAAGCTTGTTCTTGATATGGGAGATGGAATCAAGTGGATTATCAATGGTTCTGACGTGTCTAAGGTTCCTGCAAAGGATGTAAATATGTCAGTTACAGTTGACAGCAAAAAGATTCCTCAGGATGTTATTAAGGCAGCTAAGGTTGAAAAGGACGCAAAGAAGGTAGTACAAATCAGCCTCGCACATGAAGGTGAGTTTGGTTTCAAACCGGTTCTTTCAATCGACATTGGAAAGTCATATGCCGGAAAGTATGCTAACCTTTACTATTACAATACAAAGACAAAGGCACTTGAGGGTCAGATGTCTGTAAAGATTGCAGATGATGGTTCAGCATTACTTACATTCACTCATGCATCTGATTACGTTATTTCCGTAACAGACCAGGCTGCTATTGATACCAAAAAAGCAGCTCCAAAGAGTGGCGATGACAATGAAGCAGCTACATATGTATGCTTACTCGGACTTGCAATGGTTGCAATCACAGCAGCTACATATCGCAAGAAGAGAGCTTGCAAATAAAACAGCTTTTAAACTAAACATTTTATAAACCTCTTAGATGCCGCACCTTCGGGTGCGGCATTTTGCTGTACATGTTTCATGGTGACCTGCAACGACAGTATTCACATAAAATATCTCATAGTTTTTACATAGAGCAAGTATAGAGTTTACCGGGGCACTGTATAATCCATTATGGTTAAATGATTTACACATGGAGGAATAAAATGAAAAAGAGAAATCAGATCATTGCGGCATTTCTTGCAGCGACAATGATAATCACACCGGCAACATCAATATTTGCAAAGGCAGCAAAGGATGGAAACTCTAGCGCAGAGTCTTCTTATGGTGAAAGCTTTACAAGCTGGAAGACAAATGAATGGGAGAACAGGCTCAGAAAGGATTGGACAACTGTTTCTATGACACCGGGAGTTAATGAGTCAACCATGAACTTTGCATGGTATTCAAAGACAACAGATACAGTCTCACTGACATATGGTTTAAAGGCAGATTTAAGCGATGGAAAGACTGTTTTGATTGCGACTAAGAGCACCGGACAAAAGGATAAAGACGGAAATGAATACAATAGCAATAAGGCAACTATTTCAGGACTTGCAGCTCAGACCACATATTACTATAAGGTGGATGACAAGGAAATAAAGTCATTTAAAACGGGAAATACAGATAAATTCAGATTTGCTTTTGTTGGTGATCCACAGATTGGTTCATCCAATGAGTTAAAGGGCTCTGATACAGAGGAGTTTTACAATGCACAGAGCAATGCGGTAGCAAATGACAGCTACAATTGGTCACAGACATTGAAAAAGATACAGAGTGCAGGGACTGATTTTATCGTGTCAGCAGGAGACCAGATTCAGACAACAAAGAAAAAAGCCCCGGGAAAGAGCTCTACAACAAGTGAGATAGAGTATGCAGGATATCTTTCACCGGATACACTTGCGTCATTGCCGGTAGCAACAACAGTCGGTAATCATGATGCAGACAATGCCAATTATCAGTACCATTTTAATGTTCCAAACCTCAGCAATCTGGGAGATAATGGAAAAGTAGGTGGCGATTATTATTTCACATATGGTGATGTGCTTTTTATGATGCTTAATACACAGGATACAAACTCAGCAGAGCATATTCAGTTTATCCAGAATACAGTTGCAAAAAATGCCAATTGCAAGTGGAAGGTAGTTACCTTGCATCAGGATATCTATGGCTCAGCAGAGCATTCAAATGAGCCTGAGATTGTGAATTTACGTTATGCGCTTACACCGACATTTGAGAAATATGGTATAGATGTCGTGCTTACAGGACATGACCATGCTTATTCAAGAAGTAAATTTCTTTCAGACAATCAGACTGAAAAGACAGTTACATATACTGATGATGAGTTTGATGAAATGCTAGATAAGGACATTGACTATACAGGTGAGGGTACTTTGACCGTAGCACCGGGAAATATCCAAGCTGACACAACAGATGAATCAGAAAAGGCTTATTTATCTTATCTTACATCTGTGATGGATGCAGACAGAATTACCGAGACAGGAGAGTATGTGGTAGATCCTAAGGGAATTCTTTATCTTACAGCCAGCAGTTCATCAGGAAGTAAGTATTATGACCTCGTATCACGTCAGCAGTCATATATAGCAAACAGATGGCAGGAGGATGTCCCTACATATTCACTTATTGATGTGACAGAGACAACCATGACAATTAACACTTATCGTACTGACAATGACAGTGCAATTGATAATACTGTTACTATTGTAAAATCTGCAGACAAATCAGCAGTTGATGCTAAGCTTGCAGAGATAAATAAAGAGCTTACAGATAATACCCTGGTAGAGAAGGACTACACAGCTACCAGCTGGAAGGCTTTAAAGGATGCGATGGATGCCGCAAACAGTATCAGCCCTGAGACTGAGCAGGCACAGATCAACAAGGTGCTTGAAAACCTGACAACAGCCAGAAACGGTCTGGTAAAGGTGAATGCACAGAAACCGCCAAAATCATCAGAGCAGTCAACTGAAAAGACATCTGAATCAGAAAAATCATCAGAGCAGCCAACAGAAAAGACATCTGAATCAGAGAAAGCATCAGAAAAGGATGCAAAGAAGACTTCAGAAAAGTCAAACAATAAATCAACATCTAAGGTTAAGACCGGTGATGAGTCACAGGCACTGCTTTGGACAATTGTTTGTGTGATTGGTCTTGGAGCAGCAGGAACAGCAGTAGTATTTGCTGGAAAAGAGAGAAAATAGTGAAGAAAATCTGTATTGCAATAATAAGTATTGCTCTGATAGTTGCATTTGGAATATCACTGAACAATGTAGAAAAGACAGAGCTTCAATCAACTGATGGCCGTGATTTTGAAAAAGCGACGGTGACAGAGATTGTCAGCTCGGATTATTCGGATAGCTCTTCAAAGGCTTCTGATGGCTCTACGGGTGAAGGTGACAATGTCAGGGCAGGGCAGCAGCAGATAAAAGTCAAAATAAGAACTGGTGAGCATAAGGGAGAAATCCTGGATGCCACCAGTTCTTCATCGTATCTGTATGGTGCCAGATGTAGAATAGGAACAAAGGTAATAGTAATAATCAGCGAGTCGGATGAGCTTATAACGGTAAGTGTCTATAACTATGACAGAGGAAATCAGCTGTATATGATAATTGCCTTTTTCCTTATAGTTTTAGTTTTAATAGGAGGACTCAAGGGCTTTAAATCAGCTGTAGGGCTTGTGTTTACCTTTTGCTGTATTTTATTTGTATTTATGCCGCTTATCTACAGAGGGGTGTCTCCTATTTTTGCGGCGGCATTTGTGGTAATTATAACAACTGTTGTTGTTATGTATCTGATAGATGGATTTACTGCAAAATCAATCTGTGCAATCGTCGGCACGATAATAGGCGTTGTGCTGGCAGCTGTTTTTGCATTTATATTTGGAAAAATATGCCATATATCCGGCTATAATGTGGATGACATAGAAAGTCTTATTTATATTGGTGAGATGACAGATATAAAGGTGGGAGAGCTGATGTTTGCAGGAATACTGATATCAGCTCTGGGCGCAGTGATGGATGTTGCCATGTCTGTAGCAAGCACTATTAATGAGATTCATGATAAAAATCAAAAGCTTGACACCAAAGAGCTGTTTAAATCAGGCATAAATGTAGGAAAGGATATGATGGGAACCATGTCCAACACGCTGATTCTTGCCTTTGCTGGTGGTTCAATTAATACCTTTGTATATATTTACAGCTATAACTATCAGTATTATCAGGTGCTTGATATGTATTCAATCGGAATTGAAATAATTCAGGGAGTTTCAGCGACGCTTGGAGTAATACTCACGGTGCCTATTGTGTCCGCAATATCTGCTGTAGCACTAAAGAAAAACATATACTAAATTGGGAAAGAAGTCATATTGCTATCATCGCTTTAAATACATTATAATAAGAAGAAAACAGCAAAGGCTGTCAAGGAGAACAATATGAAAAGTACAGCGTTTGATATGGCTATGGTGGCATACAGACAAAATGATATGGAGGGAGCATTCCGTCAGTTTCTGTCTCTGGCAGAGACAGGCGATGCGGCTGCCATGAATATGGCAGCAAATATGTTTGAAAGAGGACAGGGCACATACAGAGATCCGGGGCGCGCAGTGTTTTGGTGGAAGAAAGCAGTGGAGCTTGGAAATGTGGATGCACTTGCCGATTACGGACAGTATCTTGTCACTACCTTTTTTGATGGCAAGGAGCAGAAGCTTGGCGCAGGGTATCTGGTTACGGCAACGGAGCGTGGCAACAACAGGGCAGGAGAGAGCCTTGTGGAGTTTGCTCTTAAAAATAATGAGGCAGGAGCCAAGGTGTACAGGGCAGCATCAGATTACTGTGACAGGGCTATTGCCGCTGCGACAGATTCTTATCTGCGCACGCAGTATGTGCAGAAGAAGGGGATGCTTAAATATAAGCTCAGACAGAACAGGTTTGGAAATAGTTATATATATTTTGCGGCTCTGTTTTCAGTGATAGGCGCAATACTTCTCATGGTAGCATCTGTGGATTTATTCCTTGAGCTGCATAGGGAATATCGTGATATGTTTGAAATTTTCACATATATAGACAGGATACCGTGGGAGATGGATATAGCGATGTTTTTTGCGTCAATGATTCTTTTTACCCTTGGTAAAGTGACAAATAAACTGCATCTTGCGAGCTTTATGCAGATGTTTTCATCTGTGTTTGCGGTGGCGGTTGTTGTGCTGCACTTTATCTGTGTGATAAATGATGGCAAGGTGTGGTATGACAAGCTTCTGTGGTACGTGGTGCTTGTTGTCATTCCGCTTATGCTGGGAAAGCTGCTTGGTGAGATACTCAGGAAGATTATCGGTATACAGTGACACTAGGTATACAGTAATAGCTTCGAGATGACCTAAATGATGTAAGACACTTAAAAATAATATTTAGATATGTAACCAAAGGAGAACGAATATGACTCTGCAACAACTAAAATATGTGGTGACAGTGGCAGAATGCGGCAATATAACAGAGGCTGCAAAGCAGCTTTTTGTCTCGCAGCCCACAGTGACCAGCGCTATACATGACCTGGAAAAAGAGATGCAGATAGTTATTTTCGTCAGGACAAACAAGGGAGTGATACTATCAGAAGATGGTGAAAGATTTCTCGGTCATGCCAGACAGGTGCTGGAGCAGGTGGATCTCATAGAAGGAATTTACAAGAATGATGTGGTGAGCAAGCCGCACTTTGCAGTATCGTGTCAGCACTATTCCTTTGCGGTAAATGCATTTGTGGATGTAATCAGAAGGTTTGATGCATATCAGTATGATTTTACCATCAGGGAGGAGCAGACTCACGAAATTATTGAGGATGTTACGAATTTAAAGAGTGAGCTTGGCGTCATTTATCTAAGCTCAAAAAATACAGAGGTGCTCTCAAAGATGCTAAAGCGTAATGAGCTCGAGTTTACAGAGCTTTTTACAGCAACTCCGCATGTATTCATATGTGACAGTCACCCGCTTGCCAAAAAAAAGAGCATCACGATGGAGAATTTGCAGGACTATCCGTACCTGACATATGAGCAGGGAGAGTACAATTCACAGTACTTTTCGGAGGAATTTGTCAGCACTCTTGACAGCAGAAAGAATATCAGGGTGAGAGACAGAGCTACACTTTTTAATCTGATAATCGGCTTAAATGGCTATACAGTGTGCTCAGGAGTGATTTCCGCTGAGCTGAATGGAAGGAATATTATCTCAAAGCCACTTGATGTGGAGGAATATATGCAGATAGGCATTATAACCAGAAAGGGTGTGGTGCTCTCGAGATATGCAAGAGAGTATATTGAAGCATTGAAGGCCCACTGTATGTGACACTACAATCAATATATAAGACATAATGTATAAGATATGATATATAAGATATGATATATATGATATATCATATATAAGGTCTGAACATATACAAACATTTGGTACAAGGAGCATAAGCATGTACGACAGTATAATAATAGGAACAGGTCCTGCCGGACTGTCGGCAGCCCTGAATTTAAAAACATATAAAAAGAATTTTATCTGGTTTGGGTCAAAGAACCTAAGTGATAAGGTGCAAAAGGCAGAGAAAATTGCAAACTATCCGGGTTTTCCGCTGATAAGCGGGCAGGAGCTGTTTGAACGCTTTGATGCGCACAGACGGTCAGCGGAAATTGAGATAACAGAAAAGACTGTGACCAATATCATGCCTGCAGGAGATGGATTTATGGTGCTTGCAGATAATGAGGTGTATGAGGCAAGGTCTCTTATACTGTGCATGGGTGTGATGTCTGCAAAGCAGCTTGACAGGGAGGATGAGCTGCTTGGAAAGAGGCTCAGCTACTGTGCCACCTGTGACGGCATGTTTTACAAGGATAAGAGGATAGCTGTCATATGTAATGACAAAAAGTATGAGCATGAGGTAAAGTATCTTGCAGATATTGCAGCAGAGGTATTGTATTTCCCGACCTTTAATGACAGCGAAATAGAGCTTTCCAATGTAAAGATATCAAGGGATATGCCGGTTGCATTGACAGGTGATTCATTTGTAGAGGGAATTACGCTTCGAAGCGGAAGGACTGAGAGCGTGGACGGAGTGTTCTGCCTCAGAAATGCCATAGCACCGTCAAAGCTTATGCCACAGCTTGAGGTTGAAAACGGACATATCGTGGTGGACAGAGCCCAGCAGACAAATGTAGCGGGCTGTTTTGCGGCAGGAGACTGCACAGGCAGGCCTTACCAGTATACAAAGGCTGTCGGAGAGGGAAATGTGTCAGCACACTCTTGTATACAATATCTCAGTAAATCAGTAAAATAATATAGCATAGCACAACATAATATAATGTAATATAACATAGCATTTTGTTGATGACGGTGATTGCTTAGAATACACATTTTGAGCAGTCACCTTATTTTTTTAGAGGCAAAGAATAAATTTCTTAATTAAATTATAAGCGAGAGTGAAAAATAAAGTCTTTTTAATAAGTTGCACTTAACATATTTACCTTTTCTTCAAAGAGTGCTATCCTCGTTTCATTGAAAGAACGCGCGACTTCAAATAAATGTATGAAAATTATGTATGAAATTTAATGTATGAGAAAAATCGATAAGGAGAATTGTTAAAATGACAGAATACATGCGTTTGGAATCAGATTCAATTGGTGAGATGGAGGTACCGGGCGAGGCCTATTACGGAGTACAGGCTTTGAGGGCAAATGAGAATTTCCCGATAACAGGCAACAGCCTGAATCCTGACTTTATCAAAAACATAGCGAGGATAAAAAGGGCGGCAGCTATCACAAATATGAGGGCAGGACGATTAAAGCCTGAGATAGCAAATGCCATAGAGTCAGCCTGCAATGAGGTAGTATGCGGAATGTTCGCATCTGAGTTTATAGTTGATGGAATACAGGGCGGTGCGGGAACCAGCGCAAATATGAATATGAATGAAGTAATAGCAAACAGAGCCATCGAGATGCTCTGCGGTAAAAAGGGAGATTATTCAATCGTACATCCAAACGATCATGTAAATATGGCACAGTCCACAAATGATGTGATACCGACAGCCGGAAAGCTTACGGTACTTGATTTGTTAAAGAAACTGGAAAAGAGCCTTAAGAAGCTGGATAGTGCACTCTATAAAAAGGCAGACGAATTTGACGGAGTGATAAAAATCGGAAGGACACAGCTTGAGGATGCTGTACCGATGAGACTCGGACAGTCATTCCACGCATATGCCACAATGATAGAGCGCGATATAGACCGCATAGCAAAGGCGAAAAAGGAGATGTATACGGTCAATATGGGAGCAACCGCTATCGGAACAGGCATAAATACTTCTGAGTACTATTTTGACCACATTGTTCCAACACTGGCAAAGGTCAGCGGATATCCACTTGTACAGGCAGATGACTTGTTTGATGCGACAGAAAATCTAGATGGCTTTGTCAGAGTTTCTTCGTGTCTCAAGGCCTGCGCTGTAAATCTTTCGAAGATGTGCAATGACCTTCGTATACTGGCCAGCGGACCAAAGGCCGGCTTTGGCGAAATCACACTTCCTGCAATGCAGAACGGCTCTTCAATCATGCCGGGCAAGGTAAATCCTGTCATCCCTGAGGTTGTATCACAGGTGGCATTTCACATAATAGGTCATGATGTGACAATCACCATGGCAGCAGAGGCAGGACAGATGGAGCTCAACGCATTTGAGCCTGTTGTATTCTATAATCTTTTTGATTCGATAACCACACTCACACATGCTGTCGATACACTTACTGACAACTGCATAATAGGAATAACAGCAAATGAGGAGCGCTGCCAGAAGCTGCTTGATGCAAGTGTAGGAATCACGACAGCGCTTTGCCCATACATAGGCTATAAAAAGGCTGCAAGCCTTGCCAAAGAATCACTGCGCACAGGTGTACCTGTAAAGAAGCTGGTTTTAAAGCACGGACTTATGAAGGAAAAGCAGCTTGATGTGGTGCTTGATCCGTATGCGATGACAGAGGCTGCTACTAAGAAGAACAAGGCCAAGGTCGGCTAAGGTCTGTTAAAAATGTTAAAAGCACTTACAGCCAATTACAGCCATTTACCATTGAGAAGATACTGATTTCTCTCAGCTCCGACTGAGACAAACTGTATTTCATGTCTGAGCATGTCCTCAAGGAAGCTTATGTAGCGCTTGGCGTTTACAGGCAGTTCATCATATGACCTGCAGTTTGATATATTGGTTTTCCACCCCGGCAGCATTTTGACTACCGGGGTATATTTTTCAAGATTTTCGGTAGGATCAAAGACATTGGTTACAGCATTTTTATACTGATATCCGGTGATTACTGGAATTTCGTCCATGATGCTAAGAACATCGAGCTTGGTCAGTGCAATTTTGTCAGCATGCTGGCATTTTAGACCATAGCGGCTTGCAACGGCATCAAACGGACCTACACGACGTGGTCTTCCGGTTGCAGCACCATATTCGCCGCCATATTTACGGACCATCTCAGTCCATTCACCGTTCATGGCTTTTTCTGCGACAAACGGTCCGGCTCCGACACAGGTAGAGTATGCTTTTAGCACACCTACCACATGGTCTAATGAAGCACCGGGGATACCGGCACCTATAGGAACGTATGCGGAGATGGTTGATGAGCTTGAGGTATAAGGGAAAATACCATAGTCGATATCCCTCATTGCACCGAGCTGTGCTTCAAGGACAACACGCTTTCCCTTTGAGAGCGCATCCTCAAGGAAGGCGCCGGTATCTGTGATATAAGGAGCATATTTTGCAGCCTTCTGCTTGCACCATGACAAAAGAGCAGACAGTGACATAGGCTCCTGATGATAGCAGCCTGCAAGCTCAAGGTTTTTAGCCTCAAGCATGGTCTTAAGTCTGGCCTGTACATTCTCGTCATCTAAGTGGAGTAAATCACCGAGACGTATTGTTTTCTTGCGGTATTTATCGCTGTATGCATAGGCAATGCCTCGCTTGGTAGAGCCAAAGGCTGCTCCTGATTTTGAAAGGCGGGCTTCCTCAAGCTCATCCTGTATTTTATGCCACGGCATGGAAATTGTGGCTCTTGTTGATAATTTCAGATTTTTTGGTGAAACAGATACATTTTGTGTTCTTATCTGTGCAATTTCATTTGACAGATGGTTGAGGTCGATAACCATTCCGTCACCGAGCACACACACCACATCCGGATGGAGTATTCCGGATGGAAGCAGATTTAAGACAAATTTTCCTTGTTTATTGACCACTGTATGTCCGGCGTTGTTACCGCCCTGATAGCGGACTACGATATCCGCATGTTCTGCGAGCAGGTCGATGACACGGCCCTTTCCCTCGTCTCCCCAGTTTATTCCTGTAACTGCTGTAAGCATGATGAATGCCTCCTTGTTTTTTTATATGAATATAAGGTAACTATTTTACTACGTGCAATACCTAAACGTCTTATCCGTGAGTATTCTTGCAAAGATAAGTCCAAGCGGCAGTGCAATGATTATCATGATTGCCGATGCAAACCATGAGACTGCATCCGAAAGTGCCATAATGCCGAAATTGTATATTGCCCGGTACAGATAAAGCCCCGGAACCATTATGACGATGGATGGAACAGTGAGGGATATTCTCGGATATCCGTTGTTTTCCTTGATAAATGATGCGAGAAGCCCTGCTGTGAGAGCTCCGGCAAATGCGGCAGCAGGAGCAGGCATACCTGTCAGGTCTACCAGCTCAAGCCGCAGTGAATTTGCTATGGCACCGATAAGAGCAGCTGTTGCAGCCATGGGAGCAGGGCTGTTGAACATAATTGAGAATCCAAACACACCGAAGAAGCTCATTATAAGCCTCAGGATTAGATGTAGTACGGGGCTCAGATTCATGTCTTCAAAGTCCATAGGCTGCAGCTGCAGAAGCAGTGCCATAATCCATGCAAACATCGTAGCTACCATGACTATTATTATTGCATAGGCAAGGCGTTCAAGCCCGGAGCGCAGATCCAGCTTTGCCAGGTCGATTCCGCTTGTGATAAACGGAAATCCCGGTATGATAAAGAGCATGGAACAGATGTATCCGGCTTCATGAATGGTTGATACATTGAAAGCCATCTCTGCTATTTTTAAAAGTGCCGCATATATGAAGCATGAGGCAGAAATTGATACCGCTATATTAAGGAATAAAGTAAAATGATGCTTTATAAGCTTTGTTCGGATGAGATTTCCAATGCCGGCTGCTATAAATGCCAGCATCATCTCGATAGGACCTCCTCCGAGCAGAAACGTGAAGGCACAGCATGCTATAGCTGCTGCAAGTCCAAGCCTTGCAGGGGAGTAAATGGTATGAATCTGCTCTATATCATCGAGACGGCGGTGGATTTCTTCACCGGTCAGGTGCGCTTCCTCCTTAGGAAAATTGTCGACAAACTGCTCCATGCGATAGAGCTTTGATGTATTTACACCTGTGTTTGCTATGCTGAGTGACTGCGATATACAGTCATTTCCGTCAAAGCAGTTGAACTCGATGGACATCAGTCCGACATCCACTGTACATGTGACACCAAGCTCCTTTGAGAGCCGGTTCATGGAGGTTCTCACACGCCAGGCTCCTGTGCCGCAGGAGAGCATGATGAGACCGACACGTCCGATTACAGAGGCTTTTTCAATAAGTCCGGCCTTATCTATGAGTATATTTCCATCCTGTCTGGCATAATCATGCCAGGGGATTTCCATATGATTTTTTTCCATGATATCTGTGTAGCTGTTATCTGCCATAAATTATCGCCTCGGCCTTTTGTACATGTTTCTCAAGATTTTTTAGGAAATGAGAGCTTCGAAGGAAAATACCAATTTCATCATACCGCTTGTCATTTTCCACAAGCGAGTCCTGACCGTAAAAAACATATGCCATAGGAAGCTCCTTTTCAATCTGTATCATCAGATCCCATACGGCAGAGTACGCCTCAGCCTCAGTCTCCTTGAGCTTTACCGTATCGGGAAGCTCGCGAATCAGGAGTATTCCGTCATGCTTTACGATGACCTGCTGTGTGGGAGTCATATGCTCGGAATCATAGGTGTGGCTGTAGCGGTAAGCCTGTGCGTAATAGATATCCTTTTTATTTGACATATCGTTATATATCTCATGAAAATGTATATAGTTCTTGTCGTGAGATATGTGTTTATACTCGGGCAGCGGATTTCCGTGCTCATCGGTCATGATTATTGGATTTTGATGTCCGTCGGCATTGAACCTGTACGGTATGATATATGAATTTCGCAGCAGATCAAATACTGTGTTGTTGCACAGGCACATAAGCAGTGCGGAAAGATCGCGGTTGGTATATGCATTGAAGAGAGCTTTTGCAAATTTTTCTGCCGGAAGTGATACATCAAATTCATCGTTGTAAACCAGATTTTCATTGAAGGTTTCCATAAGCCTGTCACACGCCCATGGATCGTTTAGTATCTTCTGAAACAGCATTTCTGCATGATCTTCTCTTGGAAACATTGTCTTTTCACTCATTTGAAACACGTCCTTTTCTTATATAATCAATATTTCTCTTTTGAGCATTTATGATTATACAATCATGACTGCAATAAGTAAAAAGTATAATTGATATAATTGAAATATCACATTATTATATCTGTGAGAAGACACGACCGAAAAATTTTTATCTATAGAAAAAATCTATATCAAACGCATGATTTTATGTATTTTACAATGGACAAAAGGAAATATATAATAGCCTCAACTTTTGAAAGCAATAAAACACAAAAATAAAGCAGGAGGTTTAATAATGCAGACATCGGTAATCGGTTATCCGAGAATAGGAACACTCAGGGAATTGAAATTTGCCCTGGAAAAATATTTTAGAAATGAAATCACAGCCACAGAGCTTCAGACAACAGCAAAGGAAAATGGTATAGAGACAAAGCCTGAAACCCAGATTCATACACATATGTGCTATAGTGAGTTTACGGATATTATTCCTGCAATCGATGATATGGATGCGGATGTTATCACATTTGAGGCATCGCGCTCGGATCTTGTGATACTTGATTCCTTAAGGGAGAACAACTTTGAGACGGAGGTGGGACCCGGAGTATACGATATACATTCTCCGAGAGTGCCATCTGTTGAAGAGATAGTTACAGTGCTTAAAAAGATGCTCACAAAGATAGACAGAAGAAAGCTCTGGGTAAATCCTGACTGTGGACTTAAGACACGAGGAGTGCCGGAGACGCAGGCGAGCCTTAAGAACATGGTAGAGGCTGCAAGGATACTTAGAGAGATAGTTTAATATCCAAAGCTTAAAAATAAAAATCCGAAGACAATAGGGGGTGTCTTCGGATTTTTCTGGGTTTTTGCATTTTTAGTTGAGAGAAATGCTTTTGGAGTAGGTTTAATCTGTTCTTGTATTCAAGAACATTTGATATTATAATGTATAATCATAAATAAGTAAAAAATATAATTGATATATCAGACATATCAAAATTATATCAAAATCATATCATGAATTTCTGCACATAATCAGGACATTGACAAGTAAAACGCTAATAAAAAGGAGACTGTGAACATGGATATTAATTTTGAGTACTACAAGATATTTTATTATGTGGCAAAATACTGTAATTTCACAAAGGCTGCGAGGGCGCTCGGAAACAGCCAGCCGAATGTAACCCGCGCCATGAACAATTTAGAGCAGCAGATAAACAGCATACTTTTTATCAGAAATAACAGAGGTGTGCAGCTTACACCGGAGGGCGAGCGTCTGTATGCGCATGTGTCTGCTGCGATGTCACAGATACTTGCGGCGGAGGAGGAGCTGGCAGACAGCACAGGCCTGTCACACGGAAGCGTATCCATAGGAGCCAGTGAGACAGCGCTCAACATATATCTGCTTGATAGGCTTAAGACATTTCACATGGCATATCCGGGTATCAGGCTTAAGATATACAATCACTCCACCCCACAGGCTATAAATGCGGTAAAAAACGGCATGATAGATTTTGCAGTGGTATCGACACCGGCTGAGGTGGAGGCACCTCTTAAGATGATAAAGCTTGGTTCGTTTCAGGAGATTCTCGTGGGAGGCACCACCTTTACCGCGCTCGGAAGCCAGACTCTGTCATTAAAGGAGCTGCATAATTATCCGCTTATCGGACTGGGGCGGGAGACCATGACATTTCAGTTTTTTAACAGATTTTTTATGTCACACGGACTTGAATTTGCACCTGATACAGAGACTGCAACGACAGACCAGATACTGCCGCTAGTAAAGAGTGAGCTTGGTCTTGCCTTTATGCCAAAGCCGATGGCAGAGACTGCGATAGCAAATAAAGAGATCGTTCAGATAGCTCTGGAGGAGGAGATACCGCAGAGAAATATATGTATGGTATACGATATTCATCATCCGATCAGTGCGGCGGCAAGAGAACTGAAGAAGGTCATAACAGACTATGTTACACATTGATGAGTTTGTAACTTACATCTCGTTTAATACTTTGTTAAAATATAGTCAGGCAGATAAGTTATAAGAATTTATCGGCAGAGTCTTTTAGGATTTTTTTATTGGAAGGAGATTTTACACTATGGCAAACAGAATCATGTTAAACGAGACATCTTATCACGGTTCAGGTGCAATCGAGGAGATTGCAACAGAGGCAAAGGCACACGGCTTTAAAAAGGCACTGGTATGCTCTGACCCTGACTTAATCAAATTTGGAGTTACAGCAAAGGTAACAGATATCCTTGATAAGAACGGATTGGAATATGAGCTTTACTCAGAGATTAAGCCAAATCCAACAATCGACAACGTAAAGCATGGCGTGGAGACATTTAAGAAATCAGGAGCTGATTACCTCATTGCAATCGGAGGCGGCTCTTCAATGGATACATCAAAGGCAATCGGTATCATCATCGCAAACCCTGAGTTTGAGGATGTAAGAAGCTTAGAGGGTGTTGCACCTACAAAGAAGCCTTGTGTTCCTATCATTGCAGTACCTACAACAGCAGGAACAGCAGCAGAGGTTACAATCAACTATGTCATCACAGATGTAGAGAGAAAGAGAAAGTTTGTATGTGTGGACCCACATGACATGCCAATCATCGCAATCGTAGACCCTGACATGATGTCATCAATGCCAAAGGGACTTACAGCATCAACAGGTATGGATGCACTCACACATGCTATCGAGGGATACACAACAAAGGCAGCCTGGGAGATGACAGATATGTTCCATCTCAAAGCAATCGAGATTATTGCAAGATCCTTAAGAAGTGCAGTTGCCAATGAAAAAGAAGGTCGTGAGGGCATGGCTCTCGGTGAGTACATTGCCGGAATGGGATTCTCAAATGTAGGACTTGGAATCGCTCATTCAATGGCTCATACACTTGGAGCTGTTTATGATACACCACACGGAGTAGCATGTGCTATGATGCTTCCAATCGTAATGGAGTACAATGCAGACTGCACAGGCGAGAAATATCGTGAAATTGCCCGTGCAATGGGAGTAAAGGGCGTAGATGATATGTCTGTAGAGGAGTACAGAAAGGCTGCAATCGACGCTGTAGCGCAGCTCTCTGTAGATGTAGGAATCCCAACAAAGCTCGAGGCTATAAAGGAGGATGACTTAGACTTCCTCGCAGAGTCAGCTCACGCAGATGCATGTGCACCTGGAAATCCAAAGGATGCAAGTGTTGAGGATTTGAAGGCACTTTTCCGTAAGATTATGTAATTCTGTAATATTTTACAGGAATGTATAGTTTGATATCTTGGCAAAAGTACGAGTATCATGCGGCTTTGCAAATGCGCGTGGGATGCGAATAGTTACGATTTAAAAAATAAAAAAATCCGGGACCTGTCAATTAGCAACAGTCCCGGATTTTTGCTCTGTTATAAATTGGCGGCGAAAACCACATATTATACTTGAATTATATCAGGTTTACCTCGCGAAACACATCGGCAAGCTCCTTTGGCATAGCATCAGCAAGCAGTCCGGCAAGCTCCTGAGGCGTGAAACTTTTATTATCAAGCACCCACTGAGTTGTCATAAAGACAGAGCCCTGACAGTACATCTCAAGCTGGAACAATAGCTTTTCGGATATTTTCCGGTGACTTTTTCCCTCAATCTGGTCAATATAAAACTGACGAATCAGCTCAAAATCATGCTCCTTTAGATTGTTCTGCTCATCATTTTTAAAAGCAGCCTTAAAGAAAAGGTGCTCCATCCGGATATATTCAAATTTTTTAACAAGGCTTTCGTACACGGTACTGCCCTCACCCATCTGGTGAAAGGATTCGATCAGTATCTTATCAAAATACCAGTTTATCAGATCATATTTGTCCTGAAAATTTCTGTAAAAGGTTTGTCTGGTCACGCCACATGTATCACAGATTTCCTTAACCGTAATTTTCTCGACAGGAGAGGAAATCATGCATTCCTTCATGGCATTGGCCAGTTTGTATTTTATATCGTTGTTCATCTTTTCTCCAAATTATAATGTAGATATCTAATGAGCCTTAAGCTTTGACATAAGTGCTTCCTGCAGTGTTTTTGAAAAATTAATTCCCTCTTCCTGCGCAGCAGTATTTAGCCAAGCCGGAATGGTAAGGGTTTTGCGTACCGATTTATCGAAATGCTCTTTGGCATATGCCTTAACATCTACTGAAACCATATTGGTAAATGCATCGGTATATGCTCCTGTTATGCCTAATTCGTCAGATAGTCTGTCAATATTGATATCAGATAATTTGGATGCTTTAGGGATTTTTTCATTATCCATCTTAGCCGTATACAGATATCCTGCAAGACAATCAACAGCCATAGCCACAGCATCTTCAAGGGTATCTCCTTGTGTTGCCAGATAATTTAAATCAGGAAAGATTACAGAGTATCCATTATCTTCCTTAAAAAAACATGCCGGATATATTGATAACATGATGAGTATACCTCCTTATGATTATTTGATTCCCGCCTGCTTACGGATAGAATTTTCAGTGATTTTGTTCAGCTCTTTGCCTTTATGAAAAGGAATAGTTATAATATAACATATGATACGTATAAATTCAATGCATGTAAACATAATGCGTATAAATATAGTGTATATAAATTATATATTGTTGCTCATATTTTATTACAATCAGAAATGATTATATTACAGATTAAAAAGATTGAATTTTAAAATTTATCTGCTAATATATTGATGAAAATATTTTGAAATATACGAGGATGCACATATATGAAAGACCTTACAAAAGGAAAACCATCAAGACTCATACTGGCATTTGCCATTCCAATATTTATGGCAAATATACTCCAGCTCACATACAGTATAGTTGACACGAGAATAGTCGGCTCATATCTGGGAGAAAACGCACTGGCAGCAGTCGGAGCCACCACGACACTCAGCAATCTGATGATAGGCTTTCTGATGGGATTAGCCAATGGCTTTGCCATAATAACAGCCCAGAAATTCGGCGCAAGGGACTATGCCGGTGTAAAGAAATCGTTTGCGCTGTCACTTAAAATGGGATGCACCATAGCACTTGCTATAACGGCATTGTGTCTGTTATTTTTGCGTCAGATTCTTGGATTTTTAAATGTGTCCAAGGCTTTGATGGGAATGTCTGTGTCATATATTTTTATCATAATAGCAGGGCTTGTAGCGACATTTTTGTATGATGCATGTGCTGCGGCTCTTAGGGCACTGGGCGATACAGTTACGCCGCTTGTCATACTTGCCGTCTCGGTCTGTCTGAATATGGCAGGTGATATTTTCTTTGTGGTCGTACTGAAGGCAGGAGTCGCAGGCGCTGCGTTTGCCACTGTACTTGCACAGGTTATTGCGTTTATAGTGTGCTATGTATATATGGTAAAAAGATATGAGCTTTTGCGGTTGTCCCGCAGTGATTTATTTGACAGTCATTTACTGCGAAGACGTATGAAGTTAAATGGTCAAAATTGTTATACTGAAGGAGCTGAGGGTGAAGACAGCGAGAATAATATGACACCTGAAGTAATAGCCGTGATGAAAATGACGATGCTTAAGGCCGGTCTTTCCATGGCATTTATGAGTTCGCTTGTCAATATAGGCTCGCTGACCCTGCAGACCGCCATAAACCGACTGGGACAGGATATTATAGTAGCTCACACGGCTGCCAGAAAGATATCGGAGATATTCATGGTCATGTTTACCGTGTTCGGACAGACCATGGCGACCTTCTGTGGGCAGAATATAGGAGCGGGAGAAGTGACCAGAGTAAAAAAGGGTATAAAACTGGCAATATTCTATACCTGCATATGGTGTACGATGGCAATTATCGCAAGCTACACTATAGGCCCGTGGCTGGTGAAGCTTGTAACAGGCACTGATAATCCTGTTGTCATAAAAAATGCCACAAATTATCTTAAATTTGACACTCTGTTTTATTATGTGACTGCTGTCATATGTATAGTGCGAAATGCAATGCAGGGGCTTGGAGAGCAGATAACACCGCTTGTATCAAGCTCACTTGAGATGGTAGGAAAGATTGTCATTGCATTCACACTTGTGCCACTGCTTGGCTATGCAGGAGTGATAGTGGCAGAGCCGCTTGTATGGTTTATCATGGTGATACCGCTTTTGGTGAAGATATACACCATGCCGGTGCTTAGGAAGCAGGGGCATGGGATTTGAAAAAAAGAGTAAAGCAGGCTTTACTCCAACACCAGAAGCAGTCCCATCTTGAACCTTCCGTCAGCGGTTACGCTGTGTAGTCCGTTCTTGTCAAAGCGGAAATTCTCGCCTGCTGAGATTGTGGAATCTTTGCCCTCGTAGCCTATTACAGCCTTGCCCTCAAGTGCGAAAATTATTGCATTTCCCGGAGCGCGATGCGGGGTGAGACCGGTGCCATCATCGAATGCCATAAGCACGAATTTCATCGTGTCGTTGCTTACCACATCAATGTTTGTGATACTGCCATCCTCATATGAGATAAGATCCTTAAGCTTCATGACCTCGCCTGATTTGATAATTTTGTTCATACTGTTGTTCTCCTTTTCTATGATGATTTCGGTGTAAATACAGCCGGTTTCCGTTGTTACTCCACAGAGTGTTAGCGAAGGAACTACCAGCATATCACCTTCTGATATGGTATGCTTTGCAGCATAAGCTCCGATAAGAAAATCAGCGCATCCTTTTGCACCGATGTATACCGTGGTATTATCGTAGGATTCCTGAGAGATTGATGTGCCCTTTCCGAGAGAAAAATAGGTTATGGGTGTTTTGTCACTAAGCCTTGAATTTCGTGAGACGGTCATTTCGTCGCGGATAGGGCGCAAATCTTCTATTTTGAAAACCTTGTCCATAGGATTTCTTGTCCTTCTTTCTTGAAAGTTGATTTCATTATTTATAATACAATATTACTATAATTTTGTCCAAAAATATGTTGCATATACAACAAAAACAATATAATAGAATATAGACAAAGCAGTTTTTCTATAGCAACCTGTGCGGTCGTTGACACATTTATTACAGATATGATATTCTGAAGGAGTTTTTAAAGACTTACAGAAGTGAGGTGACGAAGAGTATGCAGTTAAATTATGAATTTGACAGGCAGCTTGAGCTTGAAAGAGCTGATGCTATCGAGGAAGGAGAAAATAAGATGTTGTTTACTCTGGTAACAAAGGGCAAGCTCGATATTGATACTGCAGCAGAGGAAGCCGGTGTCAGTGTCAGTGAGTTTGAGAAATTGATGAGTGAAGCAGGCTATAAGGTACCTGAGACTGTGTAGCATCAGGTATGAATAATTTATCAAAATGTAAATAGTAAAAATCCGCTAACCATTGAATTTGGTATAGCGGATTTTTTGTGCCAAAAGGTATCACATCCGGCTGTTATTGTACTGCGCTATTGCATCGGCACCGCCTAACAGCAGTATGATAAGTATAGCCCCAATCCATGGAAACAATATCGTAAAAATTCCAAACCATGCGCCGAGTGAATCGCTGCTATAGTCCCAGAAAGGCTTGTTCGGGTCATCAAGCCAGTACACATTTATGATAGTCCTAAGCTCAGAACGGGTGCTATGTCTGTTATCGCATGAAAAACGCTTGCGGTACTCCTTTCCGTCTACAGTATATGTGTACCTGGCAGCCCAGTAGCTGTAAGCGGATTGTGAATTATTGACAACGAGCCTCTTCGCATCCTCCTTCACAATCATGCCTCTCGCCACATGTCCGCGCTCCTTTGCAAGTGCTATCTTGCGCTGTAAACCAATATTTAGTTTGCAGAAAAACTTAAAATCTATGATGTACAGTGGTATTAGTGAAAGCACACCCACATTTACCTGCCACGGGTAGCTTGCGATAGCCTTAAAAACTTCTGAAAAAGTGTCCATTGAAAATCCCCTTTCTTAATATGCTGCATTTGAATATATGGTATGTGAATATTATAGAAATAAGGAAGGAAATTGGCAATGGGAAATTATTTTTTATTTATATTGTCTTTGATTTTATCATCATCTTTTGTCATTTCAAGGTAAAACTCAGCTAGTTTCATAGCTCTTTCAAGTTGTCTGTTTTCATAACTGTCATTTAGTCGGTTAAAAGTCATTTGCAAAGGATCACAATTGGGATCATCTCCAAAAACAAGATAATCGAGAGTGACATCTGTGAATTTTGCTATATGAATAAGTAAGTCGAGATTAGGAACTCTTTTACCAGACTCTATAAGTGCTAAATATGAAGAAGAAATATAGAGCATGTCAGCAAAGTATGATTGTGTTTTATTCCTTTTTAATCTTAATTTTCGTATTCGTTCACCTAACTCCTGTGGGTTTAAAATAATGTTGTTCATGTAAAATCCTCCATAACAAATATGTTGCTATAAGTAAAAAATATTATGACTTATTGTATATGATATTAAAATTATTAACTTTCATTATGAAAAAAGACATTTTACAATGTGTAAAAAAAGTGGAGTCAGCAAATAATATTAAAGATATTAACAATTAGTAAATAATATATTGACATATAGAAAAAATAGTGGCACAATGTAAGAAATAAGGACTATAAGGAGGTCAAAAGATGAAAAAAGGTATGTGGAAAAAGCTGATGTCCACAATACTGGCATTAGTCATGGTATTGGGATTATCAGGTACATTAGGTTTTCAGCATGTAGATGCGACTGAAAACTCAGGATTTACGTTCTTACCGGACAAAACAGAGGTTAAACGAGGCGATATTGTTACATATTCTATCGACTTAGCAAAGAATGCAAAGATTGCTGGAATTACAGCACAGTTTACATTTGATCCTGATGTACTTGAAGCAGTAGGTGATGGTGTAGATGCAAAAGGTTATGTTAAAAATGCAGTTAAGAAGGGAAATGTAAGCGAGGGAACATTTGGTGATTTTTATGTCAACACAGATGGAAGAATTGGTATTGTTGCCATTTTAAATGATAATGACAAAGATAAATTAGCAGATGGTAATGTTGCTAAGATTTCTTTTAAGGTAAAGGATACTGCAAAGGGTGACATTGGATTAAAGGTTAAAAATCTGGAGTTCTGTGATGTGAATTCAGAAGATATTCCAACATCAGAAATCAGTGTCACAAAAGAAAATGATGCACAAATTAAAGTTGTAGTTCTTGCGACAGGTATCACAGTTGATAAAACTGCTACAACAATCGTGAAGGGTGCGACAGACAAACTTACAGCTACATTAGTTCCGGCAGATGCAAATGGAACAATCACATGGTCAACAAGTGATTCATCAGTAGCAACTGTTTCAAGTGATGGAACAGTAACAGCAGTTAAGAATGGTACAGCTACAGTAACAGCAAAATGCGGTGATTTATCTGCACAGACAAAGGTTACTGTTATTAATCCTTTAAAGGCAATTACAATTACAGGAACAACACATAGCATTAAAAAGGGACAGACAACACAGCTTGGACTTACATATGATCCGGCAGATACAACAGATAGTGTAGCTGCAACATGGACATCAAGCAATACATCTGTAGCAACAGTCAGCAAGACAGGTCTTGTAACAGCATTAAAGGATGGCTCAACAACTATTAAAGCAACAGTAGGAAATGTGAGCAGTACATATGATATTGCTGTAAAGGAAGTAAAGCTTACAGGAATTAAAATGGAAGAAAAGGCTCTTATTCATAAGGGCGACACAAAAGCTCTTACAGTAGAGTGTACTCCGACAGATACAACAGATGATAAGACTGTAGCATGGTCATCAAGTGATAGTACAGTAGCATCAGTTGACAACAATGGAATCGTAACAGCAGTTAAACCAGGTTCAGCAGTAATTACTGCAAAGGTAGGAAACTATCAGGCAACATGTGCTGTAACAGTTGATGCTCCTTTAAAAGAAATTGTGCCTGAAAAAGCTATAATTGATATGGTAAAGAAGCAGACAGCAAATATTGCGTACTCAGTAGTACCGGCTGATACAACAGACAGCAAAGATGTAACATTTACATCTTCTGATGAAACAGTAGCTACAGTTAATTCAGATGGAAAGGTTACAGCAAAGAAAGCCGGACAGGCAACGGTTACCATAACCGTTGCAAATGGTATTAAAGCAACAGTAACAGTAAACGTAAGCGAGATTCCTGTAAATGAAGTAGTACTGAGTGCACAGGATGAAATCATTGAGGCTGGAGCAAAGAAAGCTATTACAGCTACACTTAAACCGGAAAACAATACAGATGATGATCAGGATGTAACATGGACAACATCTGATGAAAAAATTGCAAAGGTAGTTGTTGATAATGAAGATAGTCATAAAGCAACTATTGAAGGTGTCGCAGCTGGTTCAGCAGTTATCACAGCAACAGCAGCAAACGGCACAAAGGCTGAATGTACAGTAAAGGTTCCTAAGCATATTACAAGCATTACATTACCGGGGGTAGTTGAGCTTACCAGAGGCACATCAACAACTCTTAATGTAACAATTGCACCGGCAGACACAGATGATGATACAGAAGTTACATGGAAGTCATCAGATAGTGATGTTGTAAAGGTAGATGAGAAAACAGGTATGGTTTATGCAGTGAAGGCAGGAAAGGCAGATGTTACAGCAACAACAAAGGCTGTAGATAATGCAACAGCTAAGCCATTTACAGCAACAACAACTGTAACTGTAAAAGAAAACAATATGACAGATGAAATCGGAAAGAAACTTGCATTTGATGAGTTTGATGATTTATTAATCGGTCAAAAAGATAATGCAAACAATTACTTTAATCTTAGTGATTTAATCAAGGAAAACAATATCACAGATAATATTAATGTCGAGTTTGCATCAAGTGATAAGGCAGTAGCAACAATTGATAATGATGGAAATGTGTTTGGTCTCAAAGCCGGAAAAACAATAATAACAGCAACTGTTACAGCAATAGCCGGAGATGGTTCAAAGAATGTTTATACAGCAGAAGGAGAGCTTACAGTAAAGGCCATTCCACTTAATTCAATTGCATTTGATAAAGTAATCAAGGAAATGAAGCTTGGTGCTACAGATACACTTAGCATCATATATAATCCACAGGATACAACAGATGCAAAGGATGTAACATGGACAAGCTCAAATCCTAATGTGATTTCAGTTGAGAATGGAAAATTAACAGCTAATGCTGTTGGTACAGCAGATATCACAGCAAAAGTTGGTGATAAGACAGTAACATGCACAATCACTGTTAAGGAAGAAAAGAAAGCTGAGCAGCCAAAGCCGGTTATTACAAATAAGAAATCAGATGATAAGCCAGCAGCAAAATCAGTTTCAAAAGCAAATGATACAAAGAAAGCAAAAACAGGAGACAATAATAATGTTATTTTGTTCCTGGTAATGTTTGCAGCAGCAGTAGCAATGATTGGAGTAATTACAGGAAAATCAATAAGAAGAAATAGAAGATAGAAAATAGGTCAGAAATACAAGTATGAAGAAAATAATTAAAAAGGCCATATGTTTTATCTGTGCTATATTATTTTTTCAATCTGGGTCAATACCTACATATGCTGATGAGAGTGCCGCCATATATGTTCAGACAGCGGCGGCACTGTCTGATGGCATGATCAGGGTATCTGTTTATATGAAAGATACAGATAATCTGGCTGGTGTTGACGCAGAGCTTTTTTTTGATTCGACAAAGGTTTCATTTGAGGGCAGTAGTCTGGGAAAAGCTTTTTCTAGTTCATATGCTGATATAAATTATGATAAGGATAATTCAAAAGTTCATTATGTAATGCTATATCCGGATGGAGTATCTGGTGATGGAATCATGATGACAGTAGATTTTAAATTGTTGGGCACAGATAAATCGTATCAGCCCGAGCTGAAGATTAACAGTTTGATTGATTCAAGCAATGAAATGAATGAAATTCCATATAGTATAAAATATCAGCAGGCAGATGGAAACTGGAGTGATAATACAGATCAAAGCGGCAATATTGCAGATAAAAAAATAATAGCAGATACTTTGAAAGAGTATGGTTCAAAAGAAGATAAAAAGACAGACGGAAACCCGTATAAGGATACAGTGAGCGTTGATAGAAATAACAATCTAAATGGTTCAACGGCTGAAGCTGGTGATAGCCAGACTGATGTAGCAGAACAGCCAAGCGTGGCTGTGACAGACTCAGAGAATACAGAAGCAGTTGAGCAAAATGCAACGGAGAGTAACACGGAAAGCAGTACAGAAGTGTTGGCATCTGATAAGAAAGCTCCGGTAGATAAGAAAGTCGTAGAATCAAAGAAAACCAAAGATAAGCATGGAGATTATGCAGTGTACGTAATAGTTGCGGTGCTTATTATATGTGTTATCGCTGTAGGCGTGATAGCAAAAATTAGAAAGAACAGACACTAATAAAATTAGGCAGCATGGTAATGTGCTGCCTGATTTTATATGGAGAATACATATGAAGCATAAAAAAAATATTGCCATAGCTATGTGCATTTTAGTAACAATGTTTAGTGCAAATGCAGAAAGTATATTGGCTGAAAACATGGAATCTTATGGCTACATACAAAGTAATCTTGATGGCAACACTCCAGTGCATGTGCCGGAGACAGATTATGATAGTGGACTGGCAAGGTACTCTGATAATGAGACAGTTCCGTCAGCATACCAAAACGATATACAGGAGGTAAAGAAAAAATATCCGGAGACTAGAAATCAGAATCCATATGGTACGTGCTGGTCATTTGCAAGTATGGGACTTGCAGAATTTGATTTGATAAATGATGGATCCGCAGATAGAAATATAGATTTAAGTGAATTACAATTGGCATATTTTACATACAATTTTGTGGAAGATCCTTTGGGTGGCACATCAGGAGATATGGCGAAATATTACAATGAAAATACATCAACATCATTTTTGGAGAGAGGGGGCAATTTTGAATACGCTACACGCAGATTATCGCAGTGGGTTGGTGCGATTGATGAATCAGATTTGCCATATTCGAAAGCATATGATGCTGTAACAACAGGTTTTGATTCATCATACGCATATTCATATGATAAGGTACATCTGGAGAATGCTTATGAAATTAATATAGAAAAGAATACAGATGATGTGAAAAGAGCCATAATGAAAAATGGCGCTGTTGGAGCAATGTATATGCACCATGATAATCATATTGCAAATCTTGTATGGAATGATAGTTTGAATTGCTATACATATTATGACACGGACAAGAGTGGAAGTGGACACGCTATTATGATTGTGGGCTGGGATGATGATTTTTCGAAGGATAATTTTGAAGGAACAATCAAACCGGAGAATGATGGAGCATGGCTTATCAGAAATAGCTGGGGAACGTATTGTGATTATTTTTGGATGTCTTATGACACTAAGTCCATTGTAAATACAGCTTGGGTGATGGATTTTAATAGCAAAGATGGATACGATAACAATTATCAATTGGATGGTGGCATCGAGGTGTATCCATCATATTACAAAACACTGGCAAATGTATTTCAGTGCAATTCTAAGGATGGTGTGGCATATGAGACTCTAAAGGCGGTATCATTATCAATGACATCATCGGCGGACGTTGAATATCAGATAGATGTATATACGAATCTTACAGATAGTAGAAATCCATATAGCGGAATAAAGCAGGAGAATGCGACGACAAAAGGAAAGACAACATTTGCCGGAATATATAATATCAAGCTGAATGATTCTGTAACTATTATGCCGGGAACAAACTTTGCAATTGTGGTTATTGTAGATAAAGCTGCAATAGATCAGGAACAGGCAACAAGCTGGAATAGCGGAAATAAAACAGTGTGGGAAAGGAAAGTTAGTAAAAATACAGAGAACAGCCTTGTATTGTATAACGGTAAATTCTATACGCAGCCTAATGGGAATTACTGTATAAAGGCATTTACATCAAACAATACAATGCAGGTTATTAAAGGGGATTTGAATAATGATGGTAAAATCGGAATAAATGATTTGAATAGATGCGTTCAGGGTGTATCTGGAAGAATAGAGCTTACAGAACAGGAATATCTGTCAGCGGATATTGATGGAAATGGTAAGGTTGATATCAGGGATGCTATGCGGCTTCTTTATTATGTGAGTGGAAGAAATGCTAATTTATAGATAACAGGAGAAAAATATGATGTTGAATAAATTAAAGCGAAGAATAATTATGATTTTTTTAATCATATGCATTGTTATATCTGGGAATATATATCCGATGGATATTAAAGCGTCAGAAAGTATTTCAGAAAAAAGTGATATATATAGGCATGATATAAAAACTAAAACAAATGATGAAACTGACAATGTTGCAAACAAAAGTGAAAACAATGTTATTGTTGGTGTGCCAAGACCAAACATACTATATACATCAGGAGAGGATGAACAAAAGTATAAAGCTATAAAAAAAGTCTGGGATTTTATTCAGCTTGTTGATCCGAATGCTTTTGAAACCTACGATAATATGAATGGATTAAGTGATGAGCAAAAAGCAGAATTAAAAAATGTTGCTGTAAATGAGATAAAAGATTGCACAACGGACTATCAAAAAGCGAAGGCTTTATATAATTATGTAGCTGATAATATTTATTATGATTATGCGTATTATAATGGTCAATCTCAGACTGTGTATTGGCATCCTTATGAAGTGTATGAATATAAAAGAACAGTTTGTTCAGGATATGCAGAGTTTTATGCAACCTTATGTGGTCTTGTAGGTATTCATACTATGGAGCTTATAGGTGAAAATCATGAATATAATGCAGTGTATTGTAAGGAAGAGGGCAGATGGATATTTGTTGATTCAACATGGGGCTCAAGAAACAGTTATTATATAGATGAACAACAAAATGTAGTTTGGAATAAGGGAAGTGTTTCAGATGCTTATTTTGATTCTTCCATTGAGTTTATTAGTAATCTAACAAATCATGAAGTTGTGGGAGTTTCGAATATTAGTTATGAAAATGCAGTATATAATTTTTCATCTGGATTTGATGACTGTATAAATATGAGTGATTGGGAAAACATGGATAGATGGCATTTGGAAATAGTTAAGTCTTTAAACAATATGCAAAAAGAAATTTATGGTATTCCGGTGACGGTAATAGGTGAAGGTGCATGTACTGATACAGAAATTGAAGTTCTGGATTTGTCATCATATACCAATATAGAAAAAATAGGGTATCATTCATTTGCGAATTTAGAAAAACTTAAAAAGATAATATTGCCAAATTCAATTTTACAAATAGGTGGTGAATGTTTTCAAGGCTGTAATGCGTTAAAAAATATAAATATACAAGATTGTGCAAAACTTAGTAAAATTGAATGGAGTGCATTTAGCGGATGTAAGAGTATAGAGAAAATAGAACTACCGGAAGCAATTGTTGAGATTGATAATTCATCTTTTGCAGATTGTGAAGCACTGAAAGATATAAATATCCAGAAATGTACAAAGCTTAACAAAATTGGTTACTGTGCATTTAGTGGTTGTAATAGTATTAAGAAAATGGTATTACCTGATTCAGTAGTTCAAATATATGATTCTGCATTTGAAAATTGTGAAGGACTTGAAGAAATAGATATAAAAAATTGTGAAAAACTTAGTGAGATTGAAGAGTATACTTTCTATGGTTGTAAAAGTTTGAAAAAAGTTAAATTACCAGACTCGGTTATAGAGATATGTGAAGATGCATTTAGTGAATGTGAAGAACTGGAAAGTATTAATTTACAAGATTGTAGTAATCTAAAACAGATAAAAGATGGTTCATTTTTTGGGTGTGAAAAATTAGAAGAATTAAAATTACCTTCTTCAATAACTGATATTGGCAAATACTCATTTACAAATTGTATAAATATAAAGAAGTTAGAACTTCCAGACGCTATTGAAACAATAGAGGATTACGCATTTGCATATTGTTGGGAATTAAATCAGGTGAAATTTGGAAAGAGTCTTAAAAATATAGGAGATTATTCATTTGAATGGTGTGGAGAACTTACAAAAATTGATTTATCAAATACAGCGATATCCTCAATAGGGAAAAATGCTTTTTATTATGATACAAGTGTGGGAGAAATAAGATTGCCGGCTTCGCTTAAGTCAATAGGGGATTATGCCTTTTCAGAACTCCCTCTTTTGAAAGTATTATACTTGCCAATGGATAATGTTGACATAGGAACGGGTGCATTTGATTTAGTTTCCAGTACATCTGAGTATAAAACATTTGTTGTTGTAACAGACATGACAGAAGACAAATTGCAGGGATTAAAATGTGATTTAAGATCTTTTGTAATTGGAAAATATGCGTACACAATAAATTATGATGGAAATGGGGAATCTTCAGGAACAATGGACTTTGATATAGCAGCGGGAGGCGTGGATTATAGTCTGAAAGAGTGTGTTTATCAAAAAGATAATGATTTATTTATAGGCTGGAATACAAAGAAGGATGGAACAGGTCTGCAATATGATGACATGGCAAATGTGAACTCATTGGTAGGAGATGGTGAAAGCATTACCTTGTATGCACAGTGGAGCAAGTCAGGGGACCTTGATGGAGATTCAAAGGTTACGACAAAGGATCTTATGATTTTACTATATGGAGTATCCGGACGAAATCAACTTACAGAATTGCAACAGAAGTCGGCCGATATTGATAGAGATGGAAAGGTTACGGTTTCAGATCTTACAAGATTGCTTTATTATGTGAGTGGAAGAAACTCATATCTATAGACAATAAAGGATTCAAGTTCGATAATCTGCTTGAAATAAGCTGATTATCGGACTTGTTGTTTTATATCTAATGGTTTTCTATTTGTAAATAAAACATTGACGATAAGTTAAAAAGGTGGGATAATAAAATAAGAATAAAGTACCGCAAGGAGGAAACAAGCTTATGAAGAAAAAAGTATTAGCATTACTTTTGGCAGGAAGCATGCTGTTTGGTCAGAATGTATATGCCACAGATATGGCAAGTACGGAAAATGCAGACATTGCAAAGACTGTGGACACCACAGAGAATGCAAACACTGTAGAGAATGCAGACGAAACAGAAAACGTGGATAACACAGAAAATGTGGATACAGGAGAGACTGATTCTACTGAATCTATAAGTAAATCAGAAGAATCACAGAAAGAATTGGAGTCAGATTGCCATGCGTCAGATTATGAGGTGGAGCAAAATACAGAGCAGGAAAGTAACATTGGTTCTGATATTGATACAACAAATAATGGTCAATCTGAGAAATTATATTCTGCTTATACAAATGACAAAACACAGATTGTGTATGTTGGAAATCCTGTTATGGTAGAAGTTTCAGTATTTTATGGTGGAGATCCATATACAGCGTATGTTTCTGATGATAGTATATGTACAGCAGAACTTAAAGAAAGCTATTGTGATAGCAGTTATGCTACAAGATATGTACAGTTAAATCCTATAAAGGCCGGAACAGTGACCTTGTCTGTGAAAGACTCACATGGGACAGTTGATTATGAACAAAATATTGAGGTAAGACAGGCATTACCTGATGATGCAGTTCCGATTAAGGATGCTGCATTGAAAGGTTATTTATTACAACAGAAAAATTTCGGTGACGATGGATATGTTTCATATGATGAGTTGAAACAATTAACCAGTATTGATATTAGGGAAAATATGATGAGAACAGCTAATTACGTTTCTGATTTAAGTGGATTGGAGTATGCAATCAATTTATCACGTTTAACGATTTTTGATACAAGGGTTACAGATTTGACTCCGATAAGTAATTTAAAACAACTTACGTTATTGGATATAGAAGGAAACGGTATTACAGATTTAGCTGCACTGAGTAATATGAAACAACTTATAAATTTATATATTGGGGAATCAAAGGTTACAGACTTATCACCGCTATGTAAATTAACACAGCTCGCAAATCTGTCAATTAACAATTTGGATGTAGAAGATATTTCTTGTTTGAAGAATCTGGTGAATTTGATTTCATTGGATTTAAGTAATACAAAGATTTCAGATTGTTCTGCAATTGCAAATATGGATAAATTGAAGCAGTTGACTATAAGTGATTCAAACGTTTCGAATTTATCATTTGCTAAAAACTTAAAGAATCTCGTGGATCTGAGGGCAGATAATACAAAAATATCTGATGTAACTCCATTAAGTAGTCTGTTGAATCTTAAGTATCTTAGTCTAAATGGTTGTAATGGATTGACAAGCATTAAATCTTTGGCGGCGGCTTCAAAATTAAAAGTATTATGGATATCAGATACAAATGTTTCAGATGGTGAAAAGCTCGAATTAATTTGTAGTGGTAAGGATAATTCAAGTTATAATAAGGGTGAGAAATTGGCGATACCAGATATTCATGGTATGCTTAATGCTGGTGACAATCTGCAGGTTAATGCTACAAATGGAGATGTTAATTCTGTAAGAATAGATAAAAATAGTAGCTCAGACGTTGATGTAGTGGCTGTTGAAGCAGGAAAAATAGAATTAACGCTTAAGCTTAATGATACAGAAAAGAAATTAAATATTAGTGTCAATGGGGGACATAGCAGCCAGCCGGTTGGAAAAGATAGTAGTACCACGATAACTGATAGTGAAGTGAATGACTGGGATTACTTTACAGAAGAATATAATCAGGTATCATCAGCTATTTTAACCAGCAACGGAGATTTATGGCAGACATATCCAAAGACTAAAAAGCTACAGAGTAATGTGAAAAAATATGTTAGTAAATGGATATATTCGCAGGGAGCAGCAGAGGTAGTTGACTATCGTATTGATAACAATAATGGATTATGGTCTGGAGATAAGAAGATAGCTGAAAATGTTAAGGATGTTGATGGACATTACGCATTAACTAATGATAATATTCTCATAGATTTATATCATACAGATGGTTATTCAATTCCAAATGTAAAAGACTGGAGAGAAAGAGAAAAGTGGACATTAATTCTCAAAAATGATGGAACACTTTTGACAGTAGAAGAAGCAAAAAAAGATGCAAAACAAAATGATTTTGAGACGATAGCTACGGGTGTAAAAGAACTGGTTGGAGAAGGTTATCTTACCTATAGTGGTGATTATATAAGAATATTATTCAACTGGGACGCGTCTAGAGAATACTTTACTATCGGAAAGAATGTGGAAAGTGTAGACTATGATAGAAATTGTTTCTATGGTAAAGATGGAAATTGCTATTTGGATGCTTATCATACAGGAGACCATGTAAATGTAGGAAAAAATAAAGTGAAAACATGGACATATTTATATGAAGATGGGGCTTGGAACAATTATGTCATTTTCGATGACAATAAACTATATTGTGTAACACATCATCAGAATAGTGATTATTCATATACCGATACAATGACATTTATTGCAGATGGTATAGTCTCTATGTATGGTCGGGATTCTTTGAAAGTAAAAACAACAGATGATCAGTATTATGAATTAGTAAATGGTGAGTTGAAGAAAATAGAAGAAGAGCTTACAGATGTTAGCAGTTTTAGATTGGATGGAAACGAGTATTCGTTAGAAGTAAAACAGGGTGAAACAGCTGATATTTTAAATAAAAATGATGTTAATATACTGGATAATGTTAAATACATTTGGTGTAATTGTGTAGATGCATTTGCTCTTCGTACAGATGGTTCAATCTGGAATGTAACAGGAGTTCCTAAAATGATCATTGATTCAAATGGAAACAATGCTGAAACAACTCCGGGCGATGTAGATGGAGATGACAAAGTATCCACCAAAGACCTTATGATCGTCCTCTATGGAGTATCGGGACGTAATGAGCTCACGGAAGATCAGAAGACAGCTGCTGATATTGATGGAGATGGAAAGGTAACAGTATCAGACCTTACCAGAGTTTTATATTATGTAAGTGGTAGAAACAGTACACTGTAGTTGAAAATTGGATATTGTAAATAGAATAACGGCACGCTATAAACAGCGTGCCGTTATAATTAATTAAATGGAGTAAGTGCTTATGGTAAAAAATATAAAGAAAAGATTGATTACATTAGGATTAGCTTTAAGTGTTATATTGGTAAATGATTGTACATCGGTTGTTTACGCTGAACATATTGAAACGAGTGAGGAACATTCATTCTCAGGAAGAGGTGCTGGGACAAAAGAAAATCCTTATCAGGTATCAAATGCAAAACAGCTTGATGAGGTGAGAAATAATTTAGATGCGTACTATGTTCAGACCGCCGATATAGACTTATCTGGGATGTATAATTGGAAACCCATTGGAGGTAATGGTGATAATGGTTTTATCGGACAGTATAATGGAAATAATCATATAATAAATAATTTGAGTATAACATCATCAAATGATAAGTTTGTAGGATTGTTTGGTTATGTTGGAGGTGATGAGGATGGAGCTATAAAAAATATAAATTTAAAAAATGTGAAAATTGATTATGTGTCTGATTATGGAGATGGATATGGAGGTTCAAATTCATATGTATATGTTGGTAGTATAGCTGGTACTTCAAATTCTACAATTGAAAATTGTGGCGTTGAAGGAAAAATGAATGTTGAATATAATAATTGCTGGATATTGTGTGTCGGTGGAATTTCCGGTATGACAGAAGCAAATAAATGTAAAAGCAAAATAGATATATTTTGTAAATCTGATGCAGTAGATAGTAATTTATCTGTTGGAGGAATAACAGCATTTCCTGGAGCAGTGTATGGAAAAATTACTAATTGTATTAATTATGGTAATATAGAAACGGATGCAGCATATTTTATGTATGTAGGTGGTATTTCAGGAGAAGATGGGGCTGTACGTGAATGTATTAATTATGGAAAGATTAATGGATGTGTAAATAAATTAAGACGTAATAGCATTCCAGGAGTAATGGCAATATGTGCTGGTGGAATAACCGGAAGTTCGTCAGGGGAAGTCGTTGATTCTACAAACTATGGTGAGGTGTATTGTTATTGTGAAACTGATATTTGCCCGAGTGCTGGTGGAATTGCAGGTAATATAGGTTTTTATGGTGATGGGAAAATTCAAAATTGTTACAGTTTAGGAACAGTGGTAGAATCTAAACTAGGAAACGAATACTATTACGCAAATCGAATAGCTGGGGTGACATCTGGTTATGATCAGATATTTTATTCAAACTATGCTATAAATACACAAAAAGTTAATGGTCAAACTGTAAATGAAGAGGATTGTGGAGAAGATACAATAAATGGTAAGACTATAACAGAGTATCCATATTTAGATTACGAGCATCCTGAATTTACAATAGGCAGAGATAATAATAATTTTGGAAATTCAGAAGAATATTTTTTTATGGGAAATGAAACAAAAAATTATTACATATGGTCAGATACATATCGAGATGGTTTACTTGCAAATCAGGAATTAAATTCTAAACAAAATTTGCTAAAGAAACAATATGACGAATGGGGTGGATCATGTTACGGAATTGCGGTTTCGACTTTGTATGCTTATAACTATGCATATGATATAACAAATTATTTGAATTGGGATAGAAAAGATGAACCACATTATGCCGCTATGGATTATCCTAAAATGAATTATGATGTTAGAGACTTAATTGAGGCATTTCAGTTGTCTCAATATCGTTCAGATGTGTCATATACTGATATAACTTATAAATTTGGACTTAAAAATTTTATTAATGGTGGAAGTACATTAAAAGATTTCTTAAAGAATATTGTAAGCGAAGCAAAATCATCTAATTATATGAATCCATTCTTTTGGGGAGTGCAATATAGGTCTGGTGGTCATGGACTCTTAATATGCGGATATGAAGGTGAAGAGAATGGGTATTATAAACTTGCAGTTTGTGATCCAAATGGTGGATTGATATTGAAATCTGCGGATGAAATAGAGTGTCATCATGAACTATACAATTATCTAATGATAAAAAATGATTATACTGATTTTCATATGGAAAATGAAAATGGGCAAACAATATATTCTGGAAAGATTGATTCAAAAAATTATAGAGAGATGAAATACTTCACTTACGAAGATGCATATTCTGGAAATAGTAATAAGTCAAGTAGAAGTGCATCAGGTGACACTTGTAAACTTATTATAGACGCTGACAGTTCCTTCTATGCATCATTTGATGATGGTACATATCTTTCATATGATGGAGAGGATTTTTCTGGAAATGCCAATATAGTAAATCTTGATGCAATTACAAATGGTGATGATGAAGCTGGTAGTAGCTGGATTATAAATATCGGCAATGTAAATAGTGTAGAGTTTACTAAATTATCAGAGCAAATGGAGGTGGATTGCCTTTTTGATGATGACGATTATGTGAACGTATCAGGCGAAAATCTTACTGATCTTACATTTACAGATGATAAAGGTGTTATAATTGATGGGGATAATGCTACATATGATATCTGTATAGGCGATAGAGCAAACGATGATATTCTTTTTGGCGCTTCTGGAAGTACATCTTCAAGTATTCAGTACGAATACAGTGGAAATGACATTGTTTCCATTGGAAATCAGAGTAGAGAAGATGTGAAACTGTATAAGATAACAGATGATGGATATCAAGATTTGAATCAGGATGCTACATATGATGGAATTGACATTTTAACAAAAGGTGACATTGATTTTAATGGTAAGGTTGATATCAGAGATTTACAGAGATGTGTTCAGCATGTATCAGGTAGAAATGAGCTTGTAGATAAGGCTCTATTAGTTGCTGATGTAAATTGTGACGAAAAAGTAAATATAAGCGATGCAATGAAATTACTATATTATGTAAGTGGCAGAAACAGTACACTATAAATTTATACGACAGGTCGTTAATCAGCTATATAGCGGAATAATGACCTGTTATTTTTATGACATTACAAATAGGAAGAAAAATATTGACTAGCTGTAAATGAAGTGAGATAATATAAGAAAAAAGTACCGCAAGGAGGAAACGAGCTTATGAAGAAAAAAGCACTGGCATTATTTTTGGCAGGAAGCATGTTGTTTGGTCAGAACGTATATGCCACAGATATGGCAAGTACAGAAAAAAATACTGATGCAAATATTACGGATATTACAGAGAATATGAGTGAAACAGAGCACGATAGTGAAGCTGTGATTGCGAATGATGCACAGGTACCTGATAATGCATCAGATGATGAAAAACTAGATATTATGAAGACGTTAATGGAAAAGGATACATATTTTAAGGGGGAAAAGGTGTATTTACAGTCTTTTTGCAAAGTTTACCTTTCAGATGTACAGGCTTCAAATGTTGATGCTGTGGATATTGAAAAAGGATATACATATCCGGATACGCAAACTTCAGGATATGATATTACGATGCGAAAAGAGGGAAAAGTTGAACTGACGTTGACATTAAACAATGCAATAAAGAAAGTGGATATTGTTATAAATGGAATTGACCCTAATCAGGTTGTTGGAGCAAATAATTTTGAACAATCAATTATTGCTAAATATACAGTAGATGGTAACTCGTCAGCTATTTTAACTAGCAATGGAGAACTTTGGCAAACATATCCTAAGACAAAAAAGCTGCAGAGTAATGTAAAAAAATATGTCAGCAGATGGGTATATTGGGGAAATACAGACAGCGAATATGATTCAGATAAAAAAGTATGTGATTTCAGGCTTGATAATAATAACATACTTTGGTCAGGAAATGAAAAAATAATGGATAATGTTAGGAATGTTGAGGGAAGATATGCACTTAAAAATGATAATACTTTGGTAGATATATATCATGAAAATGGTGATAGTATTTCTGATGTTAAAGACTGGATTGAGAGTCATAATGATGATGAATTTTTCTATAATAAAACAATTATTTTAAAGACAGATGGCACATTGTGGGAGAAGCTTACATATTCTGAAAATAATGGACAAGATTATTTTCAAATTGATAAAGATGTAAAGGAATTACATAAAGATGGATATTTGAAGAATAATGGTGATTATGTACGTTATGGCTGGAATCATAGTACTGCCTCGAATGTATCTGAGGTTGATGATGTTAATTATTGTTTATATTATAATGACGGAAGTTGTAATCTTGGATTAGATTACTGTTCTGAAAACAGGCATGTGAATTTAGAAAATCATAAAATCAAAGATAGATTATTCGGAGGTCTTTTGTGTGGAGATATTCTTATTTTGGATAATAATGAATTGTATGTCAAACCATGGGATGGAGGTGATATGACAAAGCTAGGTGATAATTTTGAAAAAATATTATCAAGTAATAATTGTACAAATAATATTGTTGTAAGTACAGATGGAGAATTCTTTAAAGTTGAAGATTGGAAATTAGTGAAAACGGATAAAGCTCCTATAAAAAATAATTACCAGTATTGTATAATAGCTTCACAGAATTCTGAATATGGAATGCTTCAAAAAAATGGAGTTGATATTTTAAGTAATGTTAAGGATGTTTGGAATGATTTTGCTCTCCGTACAGATGGAACAATTTGGAATGTGAGAGATATTCCGACATTGTATATGGATTTGAATGCAAGCAGTGCAACTCCAGGTGATGTAGATGGAGATGAAAAGGTATCCACCAAAGATCTTATGATTGTACTCTATGGGGTATCAGGTCGTAATGAACTTACAGATGATCAGACAGCAGCCGCTGACATTGATGGAGATGGAAAGGTTACTGTATCAGATCTTACAAGAATATTATATTATGTAAGTGGCAGAAACAGCACACTGTAGTTGAAAAATGATATGATTAAAGCTTCCTCTAAGATATTAGATATATTTTGGAGGAAGCTTTTTTATAAAGATGATTTACAAACGGTAAATAATATATTGACTACATGCAAACAAAGTGCAATAATATATGAAAAAGGTACTAATAAGAGATGAAGATGAAGAATAAAGAAAAATGTATAATCACTTTGATATGCGCAGTTTGTTTATGCCTTTGGGGTGGAATTTATGATTTCACAATGGCGATTTATGGTTGCATTTTCGCAATAGGTATTATCATTGTCATATCACAAAAAAGAAAAATATTGCTGCCTGCAAATATTACAGGTATAGGATTAGTGTTGATTCTGGTGTGTTCGTTAATATCGGTATTTATAGCAAAAGATCATGGAATCGCATTTATAGGAGTTTTAAGATGTCTGGTAATCGTTGAATTTTGGCTTTTGTGGTGTAATATTTCAAAGCAGAAGAGAGAGTCTGTTTGGGATATATTGCCGGATTTACTTGCGCTAATTACACTGGTTTCCATAATGCTGTATTTCATACCGGCATCAAGAGAATATTTGTACAGTGCAAAGCGTCTTGGAGGAGTGTTGCAGTATTCCAACACTTATGCGGCATTATTGTTGGTGGGTTTCATTGTACTGATATATCGTGAAGAAAAGAAAAAAACGGATTACATGGAAGGAATCATACTGATTGCAGGAATTTTAATGACAGGAAGCCGAAGCGTTTTTGTTTTGATGCTTGTCAGTATATGCTTTTTGCTTCTTAAAAAGAAAATTCAATTAAAGTACTTTGGAATTGGTTTTACCGGAGCTGTGGCAGTATTGATTATCTTGCAGCTTTTGATGAATCTTGACATTACAAGACTTTTAAAAATGACAATCAATTCAAGTACATTAAACGGTAGAATCTTGTATTGGTATGATGGAATCAGGCAATTATTAAAGAATCCGTTTGGCTTGGGATATATGGGATATTTCTTCAAACAGCCGGAGTTTCAGACAGGAAATTATGTTACCAGATATGTGCATAATGACTTCTTACAAATGGGGCTGGATAATGGAATTATTTCTTTGATAGTTTTTGTGGTAATAGTTTTGGGTAGCGCTTTTTCTAAGAATATATGTGGTAGGAACAGACTGGTACTTATCGTATTAGCATTACATTCATTTTTTGATTTTGATTTGCAATATGGCTTTATGCTTTGTATTTTACTAATGACACTTGACACTGAATCAAAGAAAGTGTGTGAATGTAAGAAAGCATATGGATATGGTGCAGTTTCAGTGATGATGGTGATTAGTGTCTATTTTTCACTGGCTCTAGGATTTGAGTATTTTGGAAAAACACAGGTTGCTCTGACTCTTTATCCGGCAGATACGTTTGCTTTGCAGGATGAACTGAATGAGAATGGTGATGCGGCGGTTGCGGAGATGATTATAGAAAAAAATGGCATGATTGCTTCAGCATATGAAATTGTAGCAAGTGATGAGGCTGATAATGGAAATTATAATGCGTCTATGAGGCATTTGGACGATATGATTAAGTATGCAGGATATGATGGGTATTATTATAATCAGGCTGTATTTTACTATAGTAAATGCCTTGATACAGCTGTGCGCAGTGAGGATATGGAAGCTACGCGGGATATCTTGAATAAGATTACGCAAATGCCGCAGTTGATAGCGCAAAAGGAAGCAGATGCATCCATTTTTGCGCAGCGTATCAATGACAAGCCGGAGATTGAATTGACTGACGATATACAAAATTATATAGAAAAAATGTCAGAAATTAAATTTACTGATTAAATCATTAAGCGAAAATGGAGGTAAAAAGCTTATGAAAAAACGAATTGTGGCGATGGTATTGGCTGGGACTATGGTTTTTAGTCAGAATGTTTATGCAACGGAGTTGTCAGATGGTACTGGTCAGACAATGACTGAGCAAACAGAAACTGAGCAGCAGGATATGAATGCTGTGGAAAATGAATATGCTCCATCAGAACAACAGAACCCGGAAATGCTAGATGATGATGAAAATAAAGATGTTGATAACAGCGCAGATGCGAATGAAGAAGATAGTTATTGGGAAGAAATACAGCAGTATGCCAGTGATGACGATGATTCAGGTGTATTTGATGAGGAATTATACAAATCAAATCTAAATTCTAGGAAAAGAACACTTTATGTTGGAAATCCGATTGTTATACCTATTGATGGATCCTGTGGCTCAGATGGCTATGATATTACTGTATCAGATAATAGTATATGTAAGGTTACTAAAGACTCATTTTATGATGATTATAATTTTATAAGATTGGAACCATTAAAGCCGGGGACTACATCGTTTAGTGTAAAGGCTTCTGATGGTGATGAGATATATAATTGTGATGTTACAGTCTTAGATAATCTGCCTGAGGATGCTGCACCGATTAAGGATATTGAGATTAGAAGTTGGTTCTTTGCAAGGACATATTATGGACAGGATGGATATATATCAAAGGATGAGCTTAGCCATATAAATTTTTTTTCATTTGGTTATGGATGTAGAGAAGGGTATATAAAAGATCTCAGCGGATTAGAGTATGCGACTGGATTAAAAACTATAGATCTTAGCGATACTGGAGTTAACGATGTTTCACCAATAATGAAATTGAAAAATCTAGAGAATTTGGATATTAGCGGAAAGGAAATGGATGATTATTCGTGGCTTAGTAATTTTACCAAGATGAAGCGATTAAATATTTCACGTACAAAGATACAGGATTTTTCATTTTTAAATAATATGCCGGAGTTGGAGTATTTATATGTTGCTGGTACTTCTATAAGTGATTTTAGCTTTTTGAAAAATATGCCGGAGCTGGAGGGACTTTCTGTTGCAAAGACTTCTATAATTGATTTGACTTTTTTGAAGAATTTGAAAAATTATAATAAATTGGAATTACTTGACATATCCGATACAGCTGTATCAGATTTGGATGCAATTAGCGGATTTGTAAATATAAGAAGGCTAGATATTAGTGGATGTAATAATATACATAATTTTAAACCATTATATAATTTGGCTAATTTATTATATTACTTTAGATATACGGGCGTTCAAATCTCTGATAATGATAAATTGGAACTCATAAGGAGTTTTGTGGAGAAAGAAGATTATTCAAAGGGAGATTTGATAAATATTCCATTATCTTACAGTATTTTACATTGGAATGAAAATTTGCATATTGATGTTAATGGCGGGGATATAGAGTCTATAGAAATAAAACAAAATGATTCGAATACGGTTAAGGTATTGGCAAAGGATAAGGGTGTTGTTGAATTAACCTTGACATTAGGAAATGCCAGTGTGAAAACGGTTATCAGTATCAAAGGTGCGGATGAAAATCCGGAAACAGGTGATAATAATGATGAAGAGATAATGGATTTTAATACTGTGGCTGGAATTTCACATACTATATTAACTAATAATGGTGATTTATGGAGAGTATATCCGGAAGCTAAAAAGATTCGCAGTAATGTAAGAAAATATGTTAGTAAGTGGATTTATACAATAGATCAGGACAGTTCAGAGGTTGTGGACTACAGTTTGGATAATAATGACGATTTATGGTCAGGTAATAATAAAATACAGAGCAATATAAAGGACGTAGATGGTCATTATGCTATTACAAATGATAATGAGCTTATTAATTTGTATAATAATAATGATACTGTGGTAAAAGGTGTTAAGGATTGGACAGAGCGTGATACTTATACAATAATTTATAAGGAAGATGGAAGTTTATGGTTTAGAGAGGAGGTTAGCAAAAATAGAAAGCCGGCAGACTGGAAAAAAATAGATGATCATGTTGTACAATATAGTGGAGATAGACGTATGTATCTTACACAGTCAGGAGAGTTGAAGTCTATATATATTGATGAAGATAATGGTGATTATTATTGCACTATAGATGCATCGAATGTAGCTATGGTAGATTTTGTAAATTCTTTTTATTATGGGAATGACGGAAATTGTTATCTGGATTTGGATCAATTTACAGATATTGGAAATTTAAAAATAAAAAAATGGCAATATTTTGAAGGCGGAGGATTTTGTATATTAACTGATGATAACAAGCTATATACAGTTAATGAAGAAGAAAATGGAAATAAGCAATTAATAGCTGAAAGTATTATAGACTTAGGAGAAACCCCCCGTTATGATGAAGATAAGGGAGGGTATATCTGGACAGTCTGGATTAAGAATAGTCAAGGCACATACTACTACATAGTTGATGGAGCTCTTTCTCAAACAGATGATTTCAATAAGAGTAAAGATGAAAACTATACAAGAAACGGTGTAGTAATATTGACAAATGTAAAAGACACATGGGATTCTGTATGGATTGGAAAAAAGTATGCACTTCGTACAGATGGAACTGTATGGGATGTTACTGATGTACCTAAGATGCTTTTAGACTTAGGGCAGAGCACTATTGAGCCGGGGGATGTGGATGGTGATTCAAAAGTAACAACAAGAGATTTGATGATAGTGTTATATGGAGTTTCCGGTAGAAATACATTGACTGATGAACAGGTACAGGCAGCTGATATAGATGGTGATGGAAAGGTATCAGTATCAGATCTTACAAGGATTCTCTATTATGTGAGTGGAAGAAATACTACTTTATAACAGAATATTGATGTATTGAACAAGGCAGGACTTATGATTTTTAAATTGTGAGTCCTGTTTTTATAATCATGCAAGAAATGAATACAAATAGTTAAATAGTAATTGACTAATAGTAAAAATGGTGACATAATTTAAGAGGTAGGTACTAAGGAGGCTTCTGATATGAAAAACAATATAAGTAAGCTATCCGCATTGACTTTGGCATGCACGATTGCATTTTCTGGTATGTGGCTATTTATGCAGGTGATGGAAAGATAGTTGAGGCTCAATCTACTGAGGCTGGAATCACAAATAACAGGAATGTGCAATGTCATACAATTTTGGCAATCAGAAGGCTGTTGTAGAAATAAGTATTGACGAACACATTAAAATTACAGATGGGGATAGAAGCTTATGAGGATAAAGAAGAGAGTAGTTAGTATTTTTCTTATATTAGGAATGGTTATTTCAGAAAATCTGTTTTGCGAGTCATATATGGTGAATGCAAATGAAATGTTTGAAGTAAAAAAAGTGATTAAAACTAATATAAATCCTGAAGAATTTTCAAGTGATTTACCATATATGGAAAATTTTGGACAAGCGGTGAACACATACTTAAACAAAACAGATAATGGTTATGAAGTTGTTTTTGTGAGTGATAAGATTTATATTGTGAACTATGACAGTAACTGGAATGTTATTGGTAATAGAGAACTTGATTTTGAATTACCGATATTTGGGGCATTCTTTTATGGTGACAAGTATAATTATGTTGTTTGTGGTCAACAGGCTGGGAGCAAAGAGACAAAAGAAGCATATAGAGTTATAAAATATGATAAAGACTTTAACAGATTAGACGCTCTATCAATCAGTAATGATTTATCTTATACGGCAAGACCTTTTTTAGGAGGAGATATAGCTGTTGCAGAAAACAATGGTGAGTTAATAATATATACTGCAAGAAATAGATATGATGGGCATCAGTCAAATATTCTGTTTAGAATAAATATAAATAGTATGAGGCTGATGAATTCTTCACAAATGGGCGAATTCCCGGATATACATGTGTCACATTCAATGAGAAATTTAGTGAGATATGATGGTGGAAAACCTATTTTGGCAACTATTGGGGATGCATATCCAAGGAACGTGTGTATTCAGGATACATATGGGACGAGAGTAGAAATCTTAGGCATAGATGGCAAAATTGGAGATAATAAAACAGATACAGATTTGTCTGATTTCGAGGTTACTAAAGATAGTTATCTTTTGGCAGGAGCACAAAAGAAAAATGGATGTAATAATATATATATTTCATCAGTAGATAAGAATTTACGTAGAAATGATAAGAAATTAACATGGCTGACAAATTATACGTCAGATTGTGAGGGAGTATGTAATACAAAAATATCTAAAATTGACGATGGTAAGTATGCTGTAATGTGGAACAATTTTACATATGGGGGAAGTCTGCAGTATGTAATGGTTGATGATTCTGGAAATGTAATTAGTGAATTGAAAACTGTAAATGGAATTAAATTGACTCAATGTGACCCGATATTGGATAATGGTAAATTGGAGTGGATATCTTATATTGATGGCAAAGCAGAACTTTTTAGATTATCTGATTTTAGCTGCAATGGTAGCTATAAAGTACAGAATACATATGTTAAAGCAATAAATCCATGGAATGGCGGTGTTGATACAGGCTGGTATATTGAAGGAAAGAATGAATTTGATATATCAACAGCACAACAGTTGGCAGGACTGGCAAAGCTTGTTAATGATGGAAATACTTTTGAAGGAAAAAGAGTTGTTTTGACGAGTGATATTTTTTTAAATGATGATTATTCAAAAGAAAATGTCTGGTCTTCAATAGCAAGTGTTAGCAGCGGAGTGCAATTTCAAGGAACCTTCAATGGCAGTGGACATACTATTTACAATGGGTATACCATCAATAATGAAGAAGGAGGTTTATTTGGAGTTATAGGAGAAAAGGGTATTGTAAAAGCTGTTTCTTTAAAACAGGGAACCTATACAGGCGAGTCAATTGCATATATAAATAACGGTTGGATTATATTTTGCGAGAATATTAGCTGTGTTCAAGGCTTGAGGTCTACATACTATATATCATGTGCCGGTGGGATATGCTATGAGAACAGAAATTTAATTTATGGATGTGGAAATAAAGGTAGTGTTGAAGGTAGTGCAGCGGGTGCAATTGCTAGTAGAAACACAGAAAATGCTATAATTGATTCCTGTTGGAATAATGGTGTTGTAATAGGGTCAAGTGGAATAGTTAGTAATAATGAAGGCTGGGTGACAAATTGTTATAATAGCGGACAAGTAGGAACTGCAGGTATAGCCGAAGATATGAGGGATTGGAATATGAGGGTAATTAATTGCTACAACGCAGGCTCTCTTGTTAAATCATATTATGACTATAATTATCAAGACACTATCGGAAATTATCATGGTACGAATGTGTACTCTGCAACAGAATATTGCAATTCATCTTATACAACAGTTGTGTCAATGGACGAATTAAAAAGTTCAGATATGATATCCAGAATAAAAGGTGATGATGTATTAAACAAATGGTGTTTAGATGAGCATTTATTGAATAAAGGACTGATGATTCCTCTGGCACAAGACGATTTATATTCTGGAGAATATAAGGTATTACCAGTGATTAACAGTATAAAAGATAAAGTTACGGTAAATATTTCAGATGGTGAATATCAGCTTGAAGGAATAATTGATGCATTGTATGGAACTAAAAAAGCAGAGCCTGTTTATGACTCTGAATCTAAGAATATTTCTATTACTTCAGATGGAAAAATTACACCAAAGAAGGCGGGTACCGCAATTGTGAAAGTAACTTTATCGGAAACTGAAAATACTAAAGAGTATAGTTTTAATATTAATGTAACAGTAAATGGATTACGTGGAGATCTGAATAATGATGGCAAGGTTACTGTGTCGGATCTGGTTAAGTGTGTCCAGGGTGTGTCAGGAAGAATCACATTAACGGATTCGGAAAACTGGGCTGCGGATGTTGATGAAAATGGAAAAGTTGATATAAGGGATGCAACACGATTACTGTATTTCGTCAGTGGCAGAAATGCAAATTTATAAGAAGGTGAGGTATACATATGACAAAACAAATCACAAGAAAAACTTTAATACTCTTTATGGTACTGTCTGTTTTTATGACAACTATATGCAGTCAGACAAGTGTAAAAGCAGCAAATAAAGTATACAAAAATGTTAAGCTGATATTTGAGGACAATCAGGGAGATACGATAAAAACATTTACGAAAGATATTGTTCAAGGAGAAACATTAGGTCAGATTTTGGGTGATCAATACCCAACAATGAAAGCTGACTCTAAACTTGGTAATTTTACCGGCTGGTATAGCAGTGATTGTCTTTACGGATTGTATTCCGGAAAAAGATATGAAAAAAATACACCGGTAAATATAGAGTATGATTATGAAGAGGATGATTACATACAAATTTCCTTCAAGGCTGCATATGAAAAAAAGTCTGTTCTTATAAAGTATTATTATATGGATAATGATGATTGGCATGAAAAACATGAAGAATGTATTTTAACTGTTGGAACAGGTAAGAATGCTATATTGAGTTGTGCTCCGGCTGTTGGCGATGTAAAGCCCTACTGTCATTTTGAAAACTGGAATATTATATACGGAGAGGATGTAATAGATGATAATCCGGATCAGTATTATCTTGTAGAGGCTGCGTATGATAATTATCCTGTTGGAGTTAAGAAAAGCTATATTGATAATACGGGAAATGTAAAAACCGTTGAGGAGACAAAATACTATCCGGCCGGAAGCAAATATGAGGATATATTGGTTGAATTGAAGACAACACCGGATGATGCCTCAACAGATACTACAATTACAGGCTGGAACATTTTTGATCCAGCTGGTTATACTGATGAAGAGGGAACAATAGGGGTTCATGCTGATGAAAGAGGTGCCTGGAGAAATGATTTTGATTTGATTGCCGAGTATCAGAATGTGGAACTTAATAAAGTGTATTATAAGATTGTCGGTGAAGATCAGAAGATTCATGAAACTGATAAAGTGGTAAGCAACACAAAAAACAGCAGCGAGCAGGATGTCTATAATGAGGCTATAAAGTATATACCTGATGGTCATATGAAGGCTTTAGAGTATACAGGAAATTGGCATATAACAAGAATTACATCAAATATGAATGATGATGTGTATTATTCTATGAGACCAAAATACAATAAAATTGTCGTAGAAGTGGATATGGCAAATTATGATAATAGTGTAGATACAATAATATATGCAGCAGCTCCGGGAGATACACTGGATATTCCGGATGGTTATTTTATGGCTGCATATGATGAGGAAGGTAATACTTTATATGTTACTAAATATACAGTTCCAAAGGATGCAAAGGAAAGTGTTTTTGTTACATGGTTTTCAAAGAAATTCTTAGAAGGTAATTCATTAGAAGATAAGATAAATAATGCAAAAGACGGAGAAAATGTAGAGGATACTCTTTCAAAGGATGGTATTGTTTCAAAAGCTGCATTAAATGCACTTAAAGGCAGAGATGTTTCATTGGTATTATCCATAGCAGATCAAAATGCTAAGTGGATTATCAATGGTACATCAGTTAATGATGTTAGTGATGATATAAATTTATCAGTTACAAGAAGTAGTGTTGATACCGGAAATATATCGTATGATAAGATAAGCAAACTGTTAAGCAAAAGACAGGCTGAGCAGATTGCTTTTGGAAATAGTGATAGATTTAATTTTACCGGAAAGCTTGAAGTTAGCACATCTGGTCTGGGGGGACAGGATAAAGCAGTTTTGATTCAGAAATCAGATTCTGATAACATGGAATACACAAATTCAGCTAAAATTAATGATGCATCCACTGCATTTACAATTGATAACGGACATGATGGAGTCATCATTTATGGAATAAATGGTGATACAAATGCAGACAGCAAGATTGATATCAGAGATGCGATGGAATGTCTTAGACATGTAAGCGGAAGAGAAGATATTGATGTTGTTAAGCAGGGATTTGCAGATGTGAATTTTGATGACAAAGTAAATATACAGGATTTAATTAAAGAAATTCATGTTGTAAGTGGGCGTGAAGACACTTTTTAAATGAATTTTTATGAAGCTTGATTAAATTAAATGTGGGCTTTTCATTAGGCAAGGTGATAAACATGGCATTATTAAATTATGAATTCGACAGGCAACTTGAGCTCGAGAGAGCCGATGCGTATGCAGAGGGCTTCCTGAGAGGGTATAAAAAGGGCTTTGAAAAAGAAATGCGTAAACTAATGGTTTTTAACATGTATGAAGAGGGATATTCGGTCGATCTGATAGCAGATATTGTGGTGGAATTAACCAAAGAAGAGATAGAAGATGCTATAAAAATAAGAAAGAAATGATTTTGAGAAAAAATATCAGTTATTAGATATATTTAATCTTTACACCCAATTTACCTCCACACACCTTTCGACTTTACAACTTTAAGTTATAGTAATTTTAGCAGCTGTGAAACACACTAACTTAATTTTGTGGAGGAAAATATGAGAAAGAACAAGAACATACTGAAGAAGGGCATGATCCTTGCAGCAGTTTCAACAATGGTAGTTACCATGGCACCGGCAATTCCGGCTTATGCTTATGGTGAAGCAGATTCAAAAACAGGTCAGGCGGCTTTTAATGCGGCAACAACAGGTTCAGCAGATTATCAGAGCTGGTTAACCGGTACATGGCAGGGGGGCACACAGGACTTTGCCAATACCAATCAGATTGCGCTTACACCGGGCTCTACAGCCAAGGATCTGGGCTTTGCATGGTATTCAAAGACCAAGGGAACACCGGCTGTGATGGTATGGAAGGATGGCTCAAAGGCAGGTGCACAGATTGTAAAGGGTACTGCAACAGATATAAGTGCCACAAACTGGCAGCAAGAAGCTTATGCTGCTTCAAATAAAGTAAGCATCAATGGCTTTTTTGAACCAAATACAAAGTATGTTTATCAGTATACAGACAATTATTCGGACAATGGTGATACAGTATGGTCAGATGAGTATACATACACCACACACGCTACAGATACATTTTCTGTAATCCTGACAGGAGATCCTCAGATTGGAGCATCAGGCAGTAAAAGTGATAAAGAGGCAAACGATATGAGCGTTGCACAGGATGCCTACAACTGGAACAAGACAATGCAGAAGGCTATGGAGATTGATCCGGATGCGTCATTTCTTTTGTCTGCGGGAGACCAGATAAATGAGTCAAATGCAGGATCGGAAGATACTAAGAAGACCAGAGAGAGCGAGTATGCCGGATATCTTTATCCGTCAGTATTCAGAAGTCTTCCTATTGCAGCTACAATCGGAAACCATGATAAGGACGGCTCTGACTACACTGCACATTTCAACAATCCGAACTCAGAGGATAATCTGGGAAGCACCGGTGCCGGCTGTGATTTCTACTTCAATAATGGAAATGTATTGTTCATTTCTTTAAACAGTAACAACCGTAACCAGGCAGAGCACAGAGAGTTTATGAAAAAGGCTATTGCAAGTAATCCGGATGCAGCCTGGAAGGTAGTGGTATTCCACAGTGATATCTATGGCTCAGGACAGCCGCATGCAGATACAGATGCTACTACAAACAGAATTATCTTTGCACCGCTCATGGACGAGTTTGATATCGATGTGTGTCTTACAGGTCATGATCATACATATTCAAGAAGCTACCAGGTACAGGACGGAAATGTTATCGACTATGATTTGAGCAAAGGTTCAGTTAACAATCCTGAGGGAACTCTTTATATCACAACAGGCTCAGGTTCAGGTTCAAAATACTATAATCTGTTAAATTACACTCCATACTATATCGCAGAGAGAACCAATGCATGTCTGCCTTCATTCTCTACTATAGATTTTTCAAGTGGAGCCATGACAATAAAGACATATGACTACAACGGAAATAAATATGCTGACGATTTCACAATCACAAAGACAACAGATGCGCAGAGTGCCGATGAGGTGATTGCGGCAGCAGATGCTCTTGTAAACAGCACAGACGTAGCATACACAGATGAGAGCATGGAAGCATTAAAATCAGCACTTGCCTCTCTTAAGGAGCTTAAGGCTTCCGGCACAACAGCAGATGATCCGATGGTAAGTGATATCACAACAAACTATGGAACAGCAAATGACCGTGTTAAGGGATATGGCTCTATAGCAAAGGATGATGATAAAGATGGTGCAAAAAATCGTTTCAAGAAGGGAATTTCTACACTTCTTGACAAGACAATCTATACTCAGGTAGCTGAAGGCAGGGAGGAAAACCTTTCTGATTATAGTGCTGATAAGGCTCCGGTTGTAAAGGGGATTGATGAGGCAAAGAAAGCAGTTGTAAATGCAATAAATGCTTTACAGGTTAAACAGACTGCTCCAAGTGGAAATCAGAACGGAAAAGCAGACCAGAGTGGAAACGGAGCACAGGGTGGCGCAAATCAGAGCGGAAACGGAGCACAGGGCAACGCAGGTCAGAACGGAAGCACAGGTCAGCAGGTTGCAGGAAATAATGCAGGCGGCTCAGGAAACCAGAATGTCAGCACATCAAATTCAGGTACAGGCAAGTCGGCTTCTAATAGCGCAAGTACTTCAAAGAGCGCTAAGGTAAAGACAGGAGATGTTAACCATGGCGGCATGTATGCAGCACTTGGAGTATTAGGCGCAGCAATCCTCGCAGCAGTGCTTGGAATGAGAAAGAAGGGTAAATTTTGGCAAAAATAATTGACACATATGGTAAATACCTTATTGTGGCTCTTATTACACTGGCAATGTTTATATTCTTTCGAAGTGTTGAAAGAAAACCGCTTCTTGCAGATGACAATACGTCGTTTGTGAGGGCGGTGGTTACGCAAAACGACAATGAAGACCTTCAGGCTGAAGCCTCACTAGACAGTGGCGACAGCCAGAAGGTTGTTTTGCTTATCAAGTCAGGAAGCCACAAGGGGGAGACAGTTGATGCATACAGCTTAAACGGATATTTATACGGTGCCAATTGTAAGGTAGGCACAAGGGTTATTGCGAGTCTGTCGGAGTACGATGGCAGTCTGTCAGCAAATGTTTATAACTACGACAGGGAAAATGAGATATGGGTGCTATTAGCGGCGTTTTTTGGACTTATGTGGCTGGTTGGCGGAAAGAAGGGCTTTAATTCCATTCTTGCGCTTATATTTACCTTTGCAACTGTTATATTTTTGTATATTCCGCTCATGTATATCGGAGCATCTCCGTTTATTGCGGCAACTGCTTCGGTTGTCATTATCACGGTTGTCACGTTCACACTTATAGCGGACTGGCAGATGAAATCCATAGGTGCCATGCTTGGAACTGTTTTTGGAGTTGTGGTCTCCGGAATAATAGCATTGCTTTTTGGACACTTCGGACATGTGACGGGCTACAATGTGGATGATATTGAAAATCTGATTTATGTTGGACAGAACTCAAAGCTCGATATCAGCGGCATGCTGTTTTCCGGCATACTCATCGCATCACTTGGAGCTGTGATGGATGTGGCGATGTCTGTAGCCACATCGCTTCACGAGATAAAAGAAAAGAGCCCGAATATATCTGCAAAGGAGATATTTAAGTCGGGTATAAATATAGGCCGAGATATGATTGGAACTATGTCAAATACGCTGATTCTTGCCTATGTGGGAGGAAGCCTCGGGCTTGTGATGATCATATATGCATACTCGTATCAGATGCACCAGATACTTAATATGTATTCTATGGCAATCGAGATAATGCGAGGCATATCAGGCACAATGGGAATTATCCTGACTGTGCCGATTACATCGCTTATTATGTCTTTTCTTCTGACAAGGAAAAAATAAGTGACTGAGTAGCTGAAAACGCTAAACAATCAAAAGCTTGTTACGACAAGATATATCACACCAAGCCCCCAGCTTGAAAATATGCCATACAGTATCACGGGACCTGCAATCCTGAATATCTGACAGCCTATGCCAAATACCTGCCCCTCAACCTGAAATTCACATGCGGATGAGCATACTCCGTTTGCAAAGCCTGTTATAGGAACAAGAGCACCGGCACCTCCCCAGTTTGCAAGAGGTGCATACAGGTTTAGGGATGTCAGTACGCAGCTTATGAGAATCAAAAGCATGCTGCACCAGGCAGATGCTTCGTCATTGCTTAAACCAAAGTATTGTGTGCAGGTATTTACTATGAGCTGCCCGATAGTGCATATGATTCCGCCGAGTATAAATGCCTTTAGCATGTTTGCAGAAAGGCAGTGGGTAGGGGTGACGCGCTTTACATATTTGTTATATTCATCGTTTCGTTTTTCTTTTTGGTCAGTAGTCATGTTTTTCAGACCTCCTTTTTTATAGGATGACCGTATTTTTTAAATGTATTCATATATGTGATTTTAGTTATTCGATTTAGGTATAGTTACTTATTAGAATTAAATATGAAGGATATATCAAATAATCCTTGCCACTTTCTGCTTTAAATAGTAGAATTGTAGCAAGGATTATTTTTGTGCGGTAGCGCATCAAAGTAATAAATCACAGCAAAGCATATAATTGCGACAAATAATGCAAGCATTTTGCAATAAAGAAAAGGAGACACATATATGTATACACTTGACGACATCAAGAAAGAAGATCAGGAGATTGCAAGCGCAATCACAGACGAGTTTGAGCGCCAGAACAGCCATATCGAGCTTATTGCTTCTGAGAACTGGGTAAGCCCTGCTGTTATGTCAGCCATGGGAAGCATCCTCACTAATAAATACGCTGAGGGATATCCGGGAAGAAGATACTACGGCGGCTGCGAGTGCGTGGACGAGGTAGAGGAGCTTGCCAGAGAAAGAGCCAAGGAGCTTTTCGGCGCAGAGTATGTAAATGTACAGCCACACTCAGGTGCACAGGCCAACATGGCAGTTCAGTTCGCCATCTTAAAGCCGGGCGATACAATCATGGGAATGAACCTTGACCACGGCGGACACCTCACACATGGTTCACCGGTCAACTTCTCAGGCTCATATTTCCATGTAGTGCCTTACGGAGTAAATGACGAGGGCTTCATCGACTATGATAAGGTAGAGGAGATTGCCCTTGAGTGCAAGCCAAAGATGATCATCGCAGGTGCATCTGCATATGCGAGAACTATAGATTTCAAGCGTTTCAGGGAGATTGCAGACAAGGTAGACGCAGTGCTCATGGTTGATATGGCTCATATCGCAGGTCTTGTAGCAGCAGGACTTCATCCAAGCCCAATCCCATATGCACATGTTACCACAACCACTACACACAAGACTCTCCGTGGACCTCGTGGAGGAATGATCCTCTGCAGTCAGGAGATGCAGGATAAGTACAATTTCAACAAGGCTATTTTCCCTGGAATCCAGGGTGGACCTCTCATGCACGTTATCGCTGCAAAGGCAGTCTGCTTCAAGGAGGCATTACAGCCTGAGTTCAAGGAGTATCAGAAGCAGATTGTAAAGAATGCACAGGCACTTTGCAAGGGTCTTCAGAGTCGTGGCATCAAGATTGTATCAGACGGCACAGACAATCACCTCATGCTCGTAGACCTAACTCCGTTTGGTCTCACAGGAAAGTCTATCGAGAAGCTTCTCGATGCGGCTCATATCACAGCCAACAAGAATACTATTCCTAACGACCCACAGAAGCCATTTGTCACAAGCGGTATCCGTCTCGGAACACCTGCTGCCACATCAAGAGGCTTAAAGGAGGATGATTTCGACAAGGTTGCAGAGGCAATTGCCATGATCATCAAAGAGGGTGAGAGCGCAGTTGAGCCTGCAAAGGCTATCATCAAGACACTTACTGACAAGTATCCTCTTGCATTTTAAGGGTTTTCAGAGTAAAATGTTATAAGTTATAAAAACATAATACTTTGGAGGAATTATGATAGACTTAAAGTTTTTAAGAGAGAATCCGAATCTCGTAAAAGAAAATATTAAAAAGAAATTTCAGGACCACAAGCTTCCACTCGTTGATGAAGTAATCGAGTATGACAAGAAGGCCAGAGAGGCACAGCAGGAGGCTGATGATCTTCGTGCAAAGAAGAATCAGGTTTCTAAGCAGATCGGTGCTCTTATGGCACAGGGCAAGAAGGAAGAGGCTGAGGCTGTAAAGGCTGAGGTAGCACAGATTTCAAAGCGCCTCACAGAGCTTGAGCCGCTCGAGAAGGAGTATCAGGACAAGGTGCTTGAGGATATGATGAAGATTCCAAACATCATCGATCCATCAGTTCCAATCGGAAAGGATGATACCTTCAACGTGGAGAACGAGAAGTTTGGCGAGCCTGTTGTTCCTGATTTCGAGATTCCTTATCATACAGATATCATGGAGAGATTTGACGGAATAGACCTCGATGCAGCAGGAAAGGTTGCAGGAAACGGTTTCTATTATCTGATGGGAGATATCGCACGTCTTCACTCAGCCATGACAGCATATGCGCGTGACTTTATGATTGGAAAGGGCTTTACATACTGTATCCCGCCATTCATGATCCGTTCAAACGTTGTAACAGGCGTTATGAGCTTTGAGGAGATGGATGCCATGATGTACAAGATTGAGGGAGAGGATCTCTACCTCATCGGCACATCTGAGCACTCTATGATCGGTAAGTTCATCGATACAATAAACGATGAGTCAAAGCTTCCATACACACTCACAAGCTACTCACCTTGCTTCCGTAAGGAAAAGGGTGCACACGGCATCGAGGAGAGAGGTGTTTACCGTATCCACCAGTTTGAGAAGCAGGAGATGATTGTTGTCTGCAAGCCAGAGGAGTCAAAGGAATGGTATGAGAAGATGTGGAAGTACACAGTAGAGCTTTTCAGAAGTCTCGATGTGCCTGTCCGTACTCTCGAGTGCTGTTCAGGAGACCTCGCAGATCTCAAGGTTAAGTCATGCGACGTAGAGGCATGGTCACCAAGACAGAAGAAGTACTTCGAGGTTGGAAGCTGCTCTAACTTAGGCGATGCACAGGCAAGACGTCTCAAGATTCGTGTGAAGGGCGAGGATGGCAAGAAATACTTTGCACATACTCTTAACAACACAGTTGTTGCTCCACCACGTATGCTCATCGCATTCCTTGAGAACAACCTGAATGCAGATGGCTCTGTAAATATCCCTAAGGCACTTCAGCCATATATGGGTGGTACAGAGAAGCTTATTCCGAAGCACTAGTTTTTGAAATAAATTAGTTCATGCAGATAATTTAATACATGTAAATATAACAGCCGTAGCTGCGATTGAAAAAGAAATCGCGGTTACGGCTGTTTTGTGATAAAAGATAAGCTTTTTAATGATATTTACAGAGAAGAAAATCCCTTACCAAACACCTCACTGGTGCTCATCACAGACATAAAAGCATGCAGCTTATTCTGATGTATGAAGCTTCTAAGCTCTATGGCCTGCTTCTTTGTAAGAGTGCTGAAAACGATATAGTTTGGTTCTCCGGTGTAGGCACCTCTGGCCTCCACATATGTGGCGCTCTTCTCAAGAGTGTTGGTGATGTAATCGCATATCACATCCTTGTCATCGCAGATAAGCATTATGGATTTTCTGAGCATAATGTTTTCGATGATTGCATCAATCATAAATGATTTCACAACAAGTCCGACAAATGAATACAGAGCAGTCTTTATATCAAATACAAAGCAGGCAATGATAATCATGACGAGGTCAGTGAGAAATAAAGCCATGCCGATATTTTCAACCTGTGTATATTTTTTTACAATCATGGCGATGACATCGGTTCCGCCGCTTGAAGCCCCCACATAGAAAAGCAGTGCAGATGCGATTGCAGGAAGCGCGATGGCAAAAATCAGCTCAAGCATTGGCTCGTTTGAGAGCGGATGAGTGAGTGGGTCAAGCTTTTCAAGCACCAGAAGCTCAACAGACAAAAGTACTGTGGCATAGGTGGTCTTAATAGCAAAGCCTTTGCCGAGGAAGAAAAAGCCCACTACAAGCAGAAGCATATTCACAATAGTAGAAAACATACTTGCTGAGAGCGGCGTTATCTTTGCAAACACAACTGCAGCACCGGTTACGCCACCGAAGGTAAAGTTGTTTGGGAACTTGAAATAGTATACACCGATTGCCATGATGGTGATACTGAGTGTCATTATCAGAAAATTTTTTATCTGTTTAAGCATTTGTTGTTCTCCTTTATGATCTGACAGCTTATAAGGTATTTATTTCAGTGCTGTGTATCATAGCTTTCTTTTGTATTATTAATCGTTCAAATCTTAATATTAATTGTATGGATAGTGTAGGACGATGAATGTCTGATGTCAATATAATACGTGAAATAAATTATAAGTATTATTTCTATAAAAGATATATTATATTAGTAAAACTAATAAGAATAATTACAATATATAATTGGAAAATTTAGCACTATGAAGGTATACTATAGGTATTGAACGAATTGCAGATTATTAGGAGGAACAATAATGGATTACAAGAATTCAGGTGTTGATATCGAGGCAGGTTACAAGTCAGTAGAGCTTATGAAAAAGCATGTAAAGGAGACTATGAGACCGGAGGTGTTAGGTGGTCTCGGAGGCTTCTCAGGAGCGTTCTCACTTGCTTCCATCAAGGATATGGAGGATCCGGTGCTTTTATCGGGAACAGATGGCTGCGGAACCAAGGTGAAGCTTGCTTTCATCATGGACAAGCATGATACAATCGGAATCGATGCAGTTGCCATGTGCGTAAATGATGTGGCATGTGCAGGCGGTGAGCCATTATTTTTCCTTGATTATATAGCATGTGGCAAGAACTATCCGGAGAAGATTGCTACAATCGTAAGCGGTGTGGCAGAGGGCTGTAAGCAGTCAGGCTGTGCACTTGTTGGTGGCGAGACAGCAGAGCATCCGGGTCTTATGCCTGAGGACGAGTACGACCTTGCAGGCTTTGCAGTTGGTGTGGTTGACAAAAAGGACATCATCACAGGCGAGGGCTTAAAGGATGGCGATGTACTTATCGGAATGGCATCAACAGGCGTACATTCAAATGGATTTTCACTTGTCAGAAAGATTTTCAAGATGGACAAGGAGACATTAAATACATACCATGAGGAGCTTGGCACAACACTTGGAGAGGCACTTCTTGCCCCTACAAGAATCTATGTAAAGGCTCTTAAGGCTGTAAAGGACGCAGGAGTTACAGTAAAGGCCTGCAGCCATATCACAGGTGGAGGCTTCTATGAGAATATCCCACGTATGCTCATCGATGGCAAGCGTGCCGTAGTCGAGAAAAACAGCTACCCTGTTCCACCAATCTTTAAAATGATGGCAAGAGAGGGAAATGTCGAGGAGCAGATGATGTACAATACCTACAATATGGGACTTGGAATGATTGTTGCAGTTGACCCTGCAGACGTGCACAAGACTATGGAGGCTATGAAGTCTGCCGGAGATACACCATACGTAGTCGGAAAGATTATTGATGGCGAGAAGGGTGTAGATCTCGTATAAATTACAGACAATTGACATCGTTGCGAGGAAAAAGAATGAAAATTGCAGTATGTGTATCGGGTGGCGGCACCAATCTTCAGGCCATCATAGATGCAATAGATAACGGAACAATTACAAACACACAGATAGAGGTTGTTATCAGCAACAACGCAGATGCATATGCACTTGAGAGAGCAAAAAAAGCAGGAATAAAGGCAGTATGCATCTCGCCAAAGAGCTATGAAAACAGAGCTGCCTTCAATGAGGATTTCCTAAAGCAGCTTAACTCATATCATGTGGATTTAGTCGTACTGGCTGGATTTCTGGTGGTGATTCCACCGGAGATGATAAAGCAGTACAGAAACAGAATCATAAATATCCATCCATCGCTTATCCCATCCTTCTGCGGCACAGGCTACTATGGACTTAAGGTGCATGAGGGAGTGCTTGCACGCGGTGTGAGGGTGACAGGTGCCACCTGCCACTTTGTTGATGAAGGCACAGACACAGGCCCTATTATTTTACAGAAGGCAGTCGAGGTAAAGCAGGGAGACACACCTGAGGTGCTTCAGCGCAGGGTGATGGAGCAGGCTGAGTGGAAAATCATGCCACGCGCTATCGATTTGATAGCGAATGGAAGGGTGTCAGTAGAAGACGGACATGTTATTATAGATGAGAAGTAATGACAATGAAAAGCTTATATAGCTTAGTTATAGGAGGCAAAAATGAAGGTATTAGTAGTAGGAAGCGGCGGAAGAGAGCATGCAATATGCAGGGCTGTTGCAAAGAGCCCGCGCGTTGACAAGATATACTGTGCACCGGGCAATGCAGGTATAGCTGCACTTGCAGAGTGTGTGCCAATCGGTGCGATGGAGTTTGATAAGCTTGTATCATTTGCAAAGGATAATGCCATTGATTTCACAATCATCGGCATGGATGATCCGCTTGTAGGTGGTATCGTTGATGAGTTCGAAAAGGCAGGTCTCAAGTGCTTCGGACCAAAGAAGAATGCAGCTATTCTTGAGGGCTCAAAGGCATTTTCAAAGGACCTCATGAAAAAGTATAATATCCCAACTGCGGCATATGAGAATTTTACTGATGCCAAAGAGGCTCTTAAATATTTAGAGACGGCAAAGTTCCCTATCGTGTTAAAGGCAGACGGACTTGCTCTCGGAAAGGGTGTGCTTATCTGCAATACTCTTGAGGAGGCAAAAGAGGGTGTCAGAACCATCATGGAGGATAAGAAATTCGGAACAGCCGGAAACACTATGGTAGTTGAGGAGTTCATGACAGGCCGTGAGGTTTCTGTGCTTTCATTTGTAGACGGAAAGACTATCAAGATTATGTCATCTGCGCAGGATCATAAGCGTGCAGGCGATGGAGATACTGGTCTTAATACAGGCGGCATGGGCAATTTCTCACCTAGTCCGTTCTATACAAAAGAGGTCGATGATTTCTGTAAGAAGTATATTTATCAGGCAACTGTAGATGCTATGGCTAAAGAGGGCAGACCTTTTACAGGAGTTATCTTCTTCGGACTCATGCTCACTGAGGATGGACCAAAGGTGCTTGAGTACAATGCAAGATTCGGAGATCCTGAGGCTCAGGTGGTGCTCCCTCGTATGAAGAATGATATCATCGATGTGATGGAGGCCTGTGTAGACGGAACTCTTGACACAATAGATTTGCAGTTTGAGGACAATGCATGCGTATGTGTAGTTTTGGCATCAGACGGATATCCTGTCAAGTATGAGAAGGGCTTTAAGATGACAGGTTTTGAGAAGTTTGACGGCAAAGAGGATTATTACTGCTATCATGCCGGTACCAAATTTGATGCTGACGGCAATATCGTCACAAACGGTGGACGAGTGCTCGGTATCACAGCAACAGGAGCTACACTCAAGGAGGCCAGAGCCAAGGCTTACGAGGCAACAGAGTGGGTACAGTTTGATAATAAATACATGAGACATGATATCGGAAAGGCAATAGATGAAGCATAAGGGTATTATTTTTGATATGGATGGAACTCTCTGGGATTCAGCAGAGAACGTGGCAAAATCATGGAATAAGGCCATAGCTGATTATGGATATGAGAGGGCACCTATCACAAAAGAGGACATGTATTCAGTAATGGGAAAGACAATGGATGTATTGGCATCCATTATCTTTCCTAATTGTGCTTGCAGAGACGAGTTAATTAATGTATGCTATAAGGAAGAAAACGATTACCTGACAGCTCACGGAGGAGAGGTTTATCCGGATGTTGAAAAGACACTTGATGAGCTGTCAAAAAGCTATGACCTGTATATAGTCAGCAATTGCCAGTGTGGCTATATCGAGTCTTTTTTTGCGTACCACGGACTTGGCAGGTATTTTAAGGATACTGAGTGCTACGGCAACAATGAGCTTGAGAAGTCAGAAAACATAAAGCTTATTGTAGAGCGCAATAATATAGATGAGGCAGTGTATGTCGGTGACATTCAGGGGGATTACGATTCCAGCAAAAAGGCAGGAGTAAAGTTCATCCATGCAGCATATGGTTTTGGCACAATAGATGACGATGTGCCGGCAATTCACAGATTCTCTGAGCTGCCACAGGTGGCTTCAGGAGTGTTTAATGAATTAAACAGCTCTGATGAGAATTGATTTTTATTTTTAAGTTTATGAATATGTAGATAACGGGGTTTCCACATGGCAGATAAGCGTAACAGAGGGAGAAGAATTACAGATAGAACAATGGAGGCTTACTATGAGCTGATGAAGATTGTTGCAGAAAACAACCATGAGCGCATGTTTGAGTACTATGTGGAAGCTGACGAGGCATATATTTTCAAAATAGCAAACTCTTCTCCGGCTCAGGAGACAGTATATCCATGTTTTAAACAAAATATCGACACATACATGTCAGAGTGTCCGGCAGACAGTATCGAAAGCTTCAAAAAGCAGCTTGATAAATGTCTGCTTCGGCCTATGCGTACTGCATTTCAGCTTAACTTTATATCAGAGGATGGCAAGAGTAAGCCTGTCGAGATGTACATGGTCAGCATACCTGATCTGGATAAAAAGGTATGTATGGTAGCCGGAGTGATGTTTGATATCAGGGATGAAAAAGGTCTTTTGGACTCCCTGACAGGCACATACAATCACCTCGCATTTGAGAATAAATGCACATCGCTTATCAGGCAAAAGGGAACAAAGCTTTTGTTTGTGATGCTTGATGTGGATGATTTCAAGATAGTAAATGATACCTTGGGACACAATGTGGGGGATAGGGTATTAAGCCAGACAGGACAGGTGCTTAAGGAAGCAGTTGGAGCCAATGGTATAGTTGGCAGGCTTGGCGGTGATGAGTTTGCTGCGATTGTATTTGGATTAGAGGACAGTGATGCTGTGGACGAGTTCTGCGTAAAGCTGTCAGGCAAGCTGAAGAATATTATTTTTGATATGGAGTATTCTGCATCAATCGGCATGACTACAGGCGATGACAGAGAGCTGACCTTTAAGGATCTGTACTATGAGGCGGATCAGGCCATGTATTACTCAAAGAGGCAGGGAAAGAATCGCATATCATTTTTCGATTCCATCAGGAAAAATGATGTAAGCATTCCGCATAATTCAGGCGCTCTTTCCCATACAGGTGTATCCTGCAAGCTGTCAGATATGGAGATATTCTCGTATGATGAAGTGCCGGACTATATACTTGCAGTAGATGAGGAGAGCCGTAGAATAGTATTTGTAAATAAGGCTATCAGAAATTCAAGCATTATGACAGCAACTCAGATTGATGAATTTATTTCAAAGCCGTTTGATGATGGATTCATTGATTTGTTTTTACGGAAAAAAGAGCAGGGAAACAGAGTATCGGTTTTTTCAGGAAAGGATCATCCCGACAATATAGTTGCAAAGCTCTTAGGCGAAAAGAAGCTCATAGTCAAGCTGACTCATAAGGATTATAATGGCTATAGACTGCTCAAGATGATAGATTTGAGTAATGAGTCAAAGCTGAATGCTGTTATGAGACAGATAAGCAGCTACAGGTCTTTTATGCAGAATTTCATTGATGCTATTAATGATACCACTGAAGGCTTGGGGTATAAGAACTATTTACGGCTGCTTAGAGAGTTTTACAATGCAGATTGTGTGGCTGTTATTTATAATGGAGAGAGTGAGTGGGATACAATTGAAGAGATACATATACCAAGTGCCCAGATTATGGCAAAGGTTGTTAATGAATCTGTTTCAAGTGGTGCAATTGCAGATTTTCTCGCTCTGTTCAATGACGCCGGCCGTGTGTTCATAGGTGATATTAAGTCAATTGAGAGTGAATACGGGAATTTATTCAAGCGTATGGCTGATGTCAGAATATGGTCTGCATCTGCTGTTTTGCTAAACAAGAGGGAACAATGCTTTGGTGCTATCGTAGTTATGAATCCAAGAGCCAATTCAGGAAGTCTGGATTTGATTGATATGGTTGGTATTTCAATATCGAATAGTCTGTTTTATGAGAAGGCAAGGGCAGAGTATGAGTACAGACTCAATTTTGACCAGGTCACGGGCTTAAGAAAGAGGGAGACCTTTAATAATCTCGGGGAGAGCTATGTAGAGTATGACTGTAGCTCAATGGGAGTATTTGCATCAGATATCATAAGGCTTTCGGATATAAATGATAAATTTGGGTATATGGCAGGAAATGCGCGTCTTAGGATGGTTGCAAATGTGATCAGCGGCGTTTTTACAGGCTATGATATATACAGGTACGAGCAGGATGAGATAGTTGTTTTTTGCAAGGATATTGATAAAAAATCATTTATGGGGCTTGTCAGGATAGTAAGGGAAAGCCTTGATGATCTGGATGTCTCAGTATCGACAGGCTTTAGCTGGACGGATAAGCCTGATATCGCAAGGCAGCTCTCAGAGGTTCGCTTAATGTACGATATTGAAAAGGATACAAAGCTTAAGAGTCTTGACAGTACAATGAGAAATAAGGTATTTAAGGACGTGGTTTCTGAGATTGATAAGGGAAGCTTTATGGTATATTATCAGCCGAAGGTTGATTCCAGAACAGGTATCACCGTCGGGGCAGAAGCCCTTATCAGATTTTTTGATGGGGCTCATGGCATTGTAGGACCAATTCATTTTATTGAGATTTTAGAAGAAAACAGATGCTCGCATCTTATTGATTTATTTGTGCTCGATGAGGTTTGTAAAGCGCAGAAGCATCGCTGTATAAATGAAAAGAGAGTGGTTCCTGTTTCAGTGAATTTTTCAAAGAATACGCTGGAATATGCAGGTCTTTTGGAGCAGGTGAAGGAGATAATGAACAGGTATGATCTTCCGGAGGGGCTTGTTCAGATAGAGATAACAGAGTCTGTAGGTGATATGGACGTTGCATTGATAAATAATATCGCCCAGTCTCTTATTTCGATGGGCTTTCGCCTTTCGATGGATGACTTTGGTACGAAGTACTCTAATCTTGAGATGCTCTTTAAGTTTCCGTTCAGTATTGCAAAAATTGATCGTTCCCTGGTCAAGAACCTGGAGAGCAATGAAAAGAGCAGGATTATGTTAAAGCACCTCATATCCATGATTAAGGAGCTTGGCATAGAGTGTGTTGCCGAGGGTGCAGAGAATGAGGAGCAGGTAAGTCTATTACAGCAGTTTGGCTGTAATATTATTCAGGGCTATTTCTATTCAAAGCCGGTTACACTTGATGTTTTCACGAATGAGTTCGTGGAAAAAACAAGGAATCAGTTGTGATTCACAATTTTATATATAGTGCAGCTATTAACAGGCACCTATAGCAGGAAAGCGGATAACAGCTGCAAAAAAAGATAAAAGGAAAGGAAGAAAAATGTTAGAGAAAATCTTCAAACTCAAACAAAACAACACAACGGTCAAGACAGAGATTCTTGCCGGTCTGACAACATTCATGACCATGGCATACATCATTGCTCTTAACCCAAACCTCCTCACCGGATTCGGTGCTGAGGGAACAAAAGCATTATGGAACGGAGTGTTTTTGGCAACCTGTATTGCTTCGGCAGTCGGTATGTTTGTCATGGCATTTCTTGCCAACAAGCCATTCGCACTGGCTCCGGGTATGGGACTCAACAGCTTTTTTGCTGTAGTAGTTGCCAATATCGTAAGTATCACAGGCCTGTCATATGTTGATTCATTCCAGGCTGCACTGTGTATCATCCTTATTGAGGGTATTTTATTCTTCATACTTTCAATATTCAATATCCGTGACAAGATAGTAGATGCCATTCCTTATGGTGTCCGCATGGGTATTTCACCGGCTATCGGTCTTATGCTTTTAAATATCGGCTTTGGCTCAAATGCCGGTGTTTACTCAAAGGACGGTGGACCATTTTATGTGATGAAGGATTTCTTCGGTGCACTCACACCGGGACTTGCCAAAACAAATATGACAGATGGATATTCTTCAATGGTGCTCACTGTTGTGACCATGTTCATCGGACTTTTTGTTATCATTATTTTAGCGCACAAGGGCGTCAACGGAGCAGTACTTTTTGGTATGCTTGCAGCCTGCGTGGTTTACTGGGCAGGAGAGGCTATCTTCTTCGGAACAAACCCATTTGCATCACTTGCAACAGCTTCATTTGTGCCACAGTTTAAGGATATGGCAGATACCACACTGTTCAAGTTCGATTTCAAGGATTTTATCAGCATTGGATGGTTTACAGCAGTTTCACTCATCATCACTTTCTGTATCATCGATATGTTTGATACCATCGGAACACTCGTTGGTACTGCATCACGAGCAGGAATGGTTGACAAAGAGGGAAATATGCCAAACATGAAGGAGGCCTTGATTTCCGATTCAGTTGCCACAATGGTTGGTGCCGTAACAGGTACATCTACCGTAACAACATTTGTTGAGTCTGCATCAGGTGTAGAGGCAGGTGGACGAACAGGTCTTACAGCCTTCACAACAGGTATCCTGTTCCTTGCATGTATCTTCATCGCACCGCTTGCAGCAATCATTCCAGCCGCAGCAACATCATCAGCACTTATCTATGTTGGTATTCTGATGCTTGGCGGTCTTAAGAAGGTGGATTTCGAGGACCTGTCACAGGTTGCTCCTGTGGCGCTCATGCTTATTGCAATGCCTATTTCAGGCTCTATCGGACATGGTATAGGTCTTGGACTTATCACATATACTGTACTCAAGGTATTTACAGGAAAAGCTAAGGAGGTTTCTGTCCTCACTTATGCTATTTCGCTTCTTTTCCTTGTGAAGTTCTTCCTTGTAGTGTAGTGCTTTAAGGCTTAGTGACTCATAGTGGTTCATAATGGTTATAGCACGAAAATGCCACTACAGCACAGTTTAATGCATCCGTAAGCCGGTACTGCGTCACTAAGAGGCTGTAAGAATTATATATTCAGATTGTTATAGACCATGACACAACCGGCTTTTACATGCCGTCCATGGCATATAACGCCTTGCCCCGCCATCCTTGGCGGGGCATTGTTGTGTGAGGAAATAATTCTAACAGCCACTAAGTGACTGCGTAAGGCTTACTGATGCATTAAACTGTACTGTAGCGGCATTTTCTTACGTAGTGACAATAATTTACACATGCAAACATATGTTCTTGACAATTAAGCGTAATCAATGTAGAATTGCAGTATGGACAAGCATAATGAAGAGCACATTTATGTGGCAATAGATTTAAAATCATTTTACGCATCAGTAGAGTGCAGAGAGAGGGGAAAGGATGCTCTGACCACTAATCTGGTCGTGGCAGATCCAACCCGCACGGAGAAGACCATCTGTCTTGCTGTATCGCCTGCGCTTAAGGCATATGGCATACCGGGTAGGGCGCGCCTTTTTGAGGTGGTACAGCGTGTGAAGGAGGTAAATAAGCTACGTCTGTCGAAGCTTCTGGCAGGTGAACAGCAAAATAGAATTCAGGCTGAGGGTAATCCGGATGAAAGAAAAAAATATGTAACAGAAAATGATATAACAGAAAGCACAATGGCAGGCTTTGAGTATGCATCATATAATGCGAAGCTGCTTGACGCACATCCGGAGTATGAGCTTACATACATTGTTGCCCCACCGCGTATGGCCTTGTACATGGATTACAGTACACGTATATACAATATTTATCTTAAGTATATCGCTCCTGAGGATATCAGCGTTTACTCGATAGATGAGGTTTTTATGGATGTGACACACTATCTTCGCACTTATCATATGACGGCAAGGGAGCTTGCGTCAAAGATGATAGATGATGTCCTTAAGGAGACAGGTATCACAGCAACCTGTGGTATTGGAACCAATCTGTATCTATGCAAGATAGCCATGGATATTATGGCAAAGCATGCTATGCCTGATGAGCGTGGAGTGCGTATAGCAGAGCTCAACGAGAGCAGCTATAGGCGAAAGCTGTGGGATCACCGGCCGATTACCGATTTCTGGAGAGTGGGAGCAGGATATGCCAAAAAGCTTGAGGCAGCCGGCATGTATACCATGGGCGATGTGGCCAGGTGCTCGCTCGGAGGACCGAATGATTTTTACAATGAGGAAAAGCTGTATAAGATGTTTGGCATCAATGCGGAGCTTCTCATAGACCATGCATGGGGGTATGAGCCTGTCACGATAGCGGATATCAAGGCCTACAGACCGCAGACTAACAGCATCAGCTCTGGGCAGGTGCTGCAGGAGCCTTATGATTACGAGAAGACAAAGCTCATTGTGCGTGAGATGACGGACCTTCTTGTGCTTGATCTGGTGGACAAGAGGCTGGTTACAGACCAGATAGTACTCACTATCGGATATGATATTGCGAATTTGTCTAATAAGGCGGATAGCTGTTCCGGCAATAATTATGACCACGTAGGAAACAATAAAGACAAAGACCGCAATGGCAGTAAAAAAAGCACACACAGAGCTTATACAGGCGAGATTACCATAGACCGCTACGGCAGAAAGGTTCCAAAGCATGCTCATGGCACGGCTAACTTAGGACGTTTTACGTCATCCACGCGCATCATCATGGATGCTGTTATGGAGCTTTATGACCGTATCATAGATCCTTCTCTTCTGACACGCAGGATTACTGTGGTAGCAAACAGGGTTTGTGATGAGAGTAAGGTGCAGGAAAGTGAACAGTTTGAGCAACTTGATTTATTTACGGATTATCAGGCAAAGGCTAAGGAAAAGAAGAAAGAGGATGAGGCGCTTTCCAAGGAGAGAAAGCTTCAGGAGGCTATGATTTCCGTCAAGAAGAAATATGGAAAGAATGCCATGCTAAAGGGTATGAATCTTGAGGAGGGTGCCACAACTATTTCGAGAAACAACCAGATTGGCGGACACAAGGCATAGCAGCAACTGCTGTGGTTCTTAATCGGATTTTTCTTAGTGGTTTAAAATAGTTACGAAAAAGTATATAAGGAGCATGGCATGGGAAAATACGATGATATTATAGATTTGCCGCATCACGTGTCAAAGGTACATCCGCAGATGTCTGTATGGGACCGCTCGGCACAGTTTGCACCTTTTGCAGCACTTACAGGTCATGAGGAGGCCATTGCAGAGACAGCAAGACTCACAAACGAGTGGCATGAGCCGGATGAGGACAAAAAAAGAGAGCTTGATGAGAAAATGAATGAGCTCATGATGCTTTATAGAAAGCGTAATTTTAATTCAGGAAGTTTATATGACGAAACTGCTATAAATACCGGAGCTGAAATTTATTTTGAAGTGACATACTTTGTGCCGGATGAGCACAAGGAGGGGGGCAGCTATGAGCATGTGACAGGGTATCTTAAAAAGCTCGACAGCATAGGACAGCGTATGATTATTGTGGATGATAATGGCATAGAGACGATAATAGATACCAAATGGATATATGATATTGTATAGAAAGCAGGAAAATTTAAAGATGGACAAGCAGATAGAAAGAACAGGGGATGACAATAAAAATAATATTGGTGTGTTATATGGCATCGGTGTGGGGCCGGGAGATCCCGAGCTTATGACGTTAAAGGCTATTAATAGAATAAAAGCATGTGACATCATTGCAATCCCTGCAGTTTCAAAAGAGGAATGCTATGCGTACAGCATAGTGCAGGCTGTTTTACCGGAGATAGAGAAAAAACAGATTATGTGCACTCCTTTTCCCATGATAAAGGACAAGGAAAAGCTGGCTATATCACACAATAAGATATACAGTGACATAGTCTGTGAGCTTTTAGCAGGAAAAAATGTGGCAATGCTTACAATCGGCGATCCGAGCGTGTATTCAACATATATGTATATCCATAAGCGTGTCATTCAGGCAGGCTTTACGGCAGTGATGATAAGCGGGGTGCCGTCTTTTTGTGCGGCGGCAGCGCGGCTTGGGATTTCGCTCGGTGAGATGAGGGACGAGATACATATCATACCGGCTTCGTATGATGTGAGGGATACCATGGGATATGGTGGTACCTGTGTCTATATGAAATCGGGAAAGAAGCTTGCAGAGCTGATAGAGGTGCTTCGTACAACTGATGGGAGCGATACAAAGACAGATGAAGAAGCTGATATGTGCTTATCAGACGTGAATTCTAAAGGCGGTATCAGAAAAAAGAAAATGACAGTGTACGGTGTGACCAACTGTGGCATGGAGTCTGAGCGTGTATACAGAGGGCTGGATGAGCTTAGCGAAGCAAAAGGATATCTGACAATAGTTATAGTGAAATTGTAGTATTAAGTTACCAATAATTTATGGCGATTGCAAGATTGGAAATGGTAAGCAAATTCATTTTGAAATAATGTGATTGTATTTAGGCGAGGAAGCGCAAAAAATCCTGTCAAGGCAGGGAGGCATAGAGCCCGGGCTTTATAGGTTATTCATTCATTTCAGCTTTGATATCGTCTTCAGTAGCCTTCATAGCATCGAGAGTCATTGTAAGAAGCTTTTCAAGTTCCCAGCCGAGCTGTGTGGCACCACGTTCAATTACCTCACGTGAGCAGCCTGCAGCAAAACCCTTGCTCTTGTATTTTTTCTTTAAGGATTTAAGCTCCATATCCTTTGTGCTCTTTGATGGACGCATAAGGGCTGTGGCCCATATAAGACCGGTAAGCTCATCTGCGGCAAAAAGCACTTTTTCCATTTCGTGCTCAGGTGCGACATCTACTGTGATGCCGTAGCCGTGTGATACAACGGCGTGTATTATATCTTCACTAACGCCGCCTTTTCGCAAAAGCTCCGGAGCCTTTATGCAGTGCTGATCAGGATAAAGCTCGAAATCAATGTCATGGAGTAATCCTACAATACCCCAATATTCAGCATCATCGCCATATCCGAGCTTGGTTGCATACCATTTCATGACAGCCTCAACAGTGAGAGCATGCTGTATATGGAATGGGTCTTTATTGTATTCTTTAAGTAGGTCGAAGGCCTGTTCTCTTGAGATGTGTTCCATTGTATATTCCTCTTTTCCTAGCTGTATTGTATGATTTATACTATTTTAATGTTTTAACGGGAAAAAGTCAAATGATTTTTCCATCAATACTTATTGTTACAACCTGCCATGGTATGAATTTTCCACTGTTTTGAAGAGCTTTTTTGGCCGCAATCTCCAAGCCACCACAGCAAGGAACTTCCATTCGGACAATAGTTACACTTTGAATGTTGTTATTTTGAATAATAGCAGTCAGCTTTTCACTATAATCCACCTGATCTAATTTAGGACAACCAATCAAAGTTACCTTGTTTCGAATAAAATCCTGATGAAAGGCGGCATAAGCGTAAGCAGTACAATCAGCTGCGATTAAAAGCTTTGAGTCGTTAAAATATGGTGCATTAACAGGAGCCAGTTTGATCTGTACCGGCCAGTTTTGAAGCTTTGATCCTGAATCTGCGGTTGAAGAAGCTTTTGCAGGCTCAGGGGTTTCTGTCCGTCTGATCTGCATGATTTTAGATCCAGGACAGCCGGAGTGAGAGGTCATTGCCCGGTTTTTGGCAGCTATTTTCTTTTGTGCTTCTTTTACGGCTTCTTCATCATATTCAGGTGCTTCTCTCTCCTCAAATGAGATGGCTCCAGTAGGGCATTCAGGGAGACAATCTCCTAGCCCGTCGCAGAAATGTTCTCTTACCAATTCTGCTTTTCCGTTAATGATATCAATGGCGCCTTCGTGGCAGGCAGATGCACAGGCACCACAGCCGTTACATTTTTCTTTATCAATCTTTATAATCTTTCTTATCATTTTTAACCTCCGTCAATAGTATTTAGCGTTTGTTTATGCTAGAATTATAGTATTATAAATACAACTAGTATGTTTGATTTCCAACAGGGAGGAACTATTTTGGAAAAATATTTACCTATTCTAAGAAACTGTCCATTTTTTAAAGGGCTAACTGATAACGAGATATTATCCATATTACATTGTGTAAACGCAACAGTAATTTCTAAAGAACGGGATTCATATATTTTCAGAGCAGGGGATATTACAGAAGTAATGGGGCTTGTGGTGTCAGGCTGCGTCCTCATTATTCAAGAAGACATCTGGGGACATCGAAATATTTTGTCAAAATGTCACGCAGGAGATTTTTTTGGTGAGCCGTATGCAGCAAGCCGGAGAGCCGTTTTAAATATCAGTGTGGTAGCAGATGAGGATTGTGAGATTATTCTATTAAATGTCAAAAGACTTATGGTTACTTGTCCAAATGCATGTGAGCATCATCAGAGGCTTATCCGTAATCTGGTCAGTGTCCTGGCAAATAAGATACTGATTCTGAACGATAAGATCACGCATGTTGGAAAGCGAACAACGAGAGATAAAATATTATCATATCTGTCGGCAGAATCTATCAGACATTCGTCGCTATCCTTTGATATTCCTTTTGACCGGCAGCAGCTGGCAGATTATCTTTGTATTGACCGTGCAGCAATGTCTACAGAGATATCAAAGTTACAAAAAGAGGGCTTTATAAAAACAAATCGAAATCATTTCGAATTGCAATTGAGTATAATCAAAAAGAAGAACTATACAATTTAGGCAAGCTGTAGAAATGAAGCCAGGTGACTGCATCAATATTCCTACAGGTGTTAAGTACTGACATGGAGCCGCACCGGATAGCACCAAGAGGACTATTTTTTGTGTTAGCGCCACTTAATGATTGTGGATGTCAAAACACCCGTTTAGTGATATAATAAACTCTGTATATTCATTAAATGGAGGTGCTTATTATGGCAGTCCCAAAAGTTGACGGACAATTTATAGCAGAGGCTATTAAATATATTGATGAGAATGGAGTTCCTTGGCACAATATGAGTACCAAGTATGAGCTTGTATGGGAAAACGGTAATACCTATCCACCAAAGTATGTCATCGCAGTAGCAAATCATTTGCAAAATGGTGCAGAGATAGATGTATCCGGATATAATGCTGTCGAAGCAAAAAACTATCTTACTGCAAAAGAATATGAGATTCAGATTAAGCAGACAAAATATGAGATTACTATAACATCAGAGTCTGTTACTTCTACTGATGATTCATTCACTATGGATAATATTAGTGCAGGAGATGTGTTCAAGCCTTTGGATGCATCATTTGTTTCTGCCGATGGAACTGTTATCAAAAGAAAATATGGGAAAGGTGAGAAACGGAATACAAACCAAACTTTACCACGTATTGCGTTTCAAATTTATGAAAAACAGATTGCAGCCTTGCCAGTAGAAGAAAAAGAACAGTTTCCAATTTTAGAAGAGGACTTAGAATGAATAAATTTGATGTAATTAAAAAATATATTGATGAGTTTGATTATTACGGATTACTTGCTAGTTGTGCACCAAATGATGAATTTGATAGTTATTCACACAAGTTTGCAGATGTTATCTCAGAGAATTGCACAGTTGAGGAGATTGCAAGAATTATTGCTGAAACAATGGATAAAGCTTTTGCAGAAGAAATAAATCCAGAAAAGTTTATGGAAACAGCGAGATTGAATCGTACGGAATTATATGGAGAGGGCTAGTAAAATTTCATCTATGTAACGAACTCGACAGATTCAAGGTTGTACCTGAGTTTATATAAAATGAATTGAATACAAATGACCTAAGAGCCATTGTAGAAATTGAAATCTACAGTGGCTTTTTTCATGCAACAAAATGAGGGGAATACTAAAAAGTCCTTGACATTTCGTCTCAGGAATAACCGAAGAATCTGTTCTGCTAATGGTGGATTGCCTGCAATGGTTAAGCGACAACAATACTATGCTTGTGGGCTATTTAGCATTACTTATTGACGTATTATAGAAATATTTTGTTTACTTTCAGGTTCTAAAATATGACGACAATCCAACTTGTAGTTTTGATTGACTAATTGATTGACAAAAAAAATAAAGTTGCTGAAATATTTTCTTTAGAGTTTTTTTAATGGGATACGATTTCGAATTACTTCAAAAGAAAGTTCTTTAATATCCTTTTTTCTAATAAAACAACGTGGAAGTCTGTCGGCTGGGCGATTTTTCATGGATTACATAGTTGGGCGTATATAAGGAACTGGCAACACAGGAAGACTTCGATAGATTTTGATGGAAAACTAAGACTCCTAGTGGTAAAATAGAAAAAAACTGTTAGGAGTTGATTGTTTGAAAGTTTCAAATACAAGACGAATAGCTGAGAAACTTATGCAGATAATGCAGATAAAAGAAGTATCATCTATGGTTAATGTGATTATTACAAATAACATTGCAGCAAATTCAATTATACCAGAGGATCCAGATGCACTAAGGGAAAAAGCTATAGTGATACAAAAGGAAATGCCGGAGTATTCTGTTGATAGAGTGATGATGCTGCTTATGATAGAAGCAATGGTTGGACCACACCTAGAGCATCAACCAGAAGTAATGGAATTCTTTATGAACTGGATTGCAGCAGAGAGTAAAGTGTTTGATGTAGCAGAATTTAATAAAAATTCGTATATAAAAAACATTGATTTTGCTAATCAATCAAATGGCGATTATGAATTGAGATATCATGATTTGAGTCCTTATGAATTGGATATTTATAATATTCCAAAGCGAATTGATGAACTTTGTGTTGACATACCGCGAGTAAGTTGCTTTACAGAGGAGTTTAAATATCCAGTTATCTTCCAAAAAAGTATCAATAGCACTTGGATGTCGGTGTCGCCTAATGAAGTGTTTACAATGGAGAAACCAATAAAAAATGCAAAAGGAAAAGTACTTACTCTTGGATGTGGAATGGGATATTTTGCTTATATGGCATCCATAAAAGAAGATGTTGAGTCAATTACCATAATTGAATTGGAACAGAGTGTAATTGATTTATTTGAAAAATGTATTTTGCCTCAGTTCGAAAACAAAGATAAGATTACGATTGTAAAAGCTGATGCAGTTGAGTATCTTCGCAATATTGAAGATGGAGTTTATGATTATTGTTTCGTAGATATATGGATTGGCATAGAAGACATTGCACCATATTTTGCTGTAAAAGAGATAGGACGAAATCTTCGAAAAACAAAAATCGAGTATTGGATAGAAGATTCATTTGCAATATTGTTATCAAGTAGTGTTTGGATTGAGATAATGAAAGCATTTTCCGAAGCTAACAAAATGGAAATTCCTCCGTTAGATGAGAGTAAACTTACTTCATCAGATAAAAGGAAAGAAAATTATATTCACAGACTATTAAGTGATGTAGAAATATCCAAGCCGGAACACATAGATTATTACATGAAACCGCAAAATATTATTTCACTTATAGACAGAACAGATATTATATTTTAACTAATAAGCATAAATCATAGGCTTGGGTGCTTTTTTACTGGTAAAAATAAGGCTTGGATGATATAATATAATTCAGTGATTTTGTAACCATTTTTAAGAGGTAAAGTATTGTAAAATAAAGAATTCATCCCGTATTCATACCGAAGTTTTATAGGCATTCGGGCGAGTTCTGGATGTTTTTTGATTGGAGGAGACGCAATGGGATGTATATGTCCAAAGTGTAAATCGAATAATGTTATTCCCATCATGTATGGATATCCTGCTCCAGAAGCTATGGAAGAGGCGGAAAAAGGTAATCTCAAACTTGGTGGTTGTGAAGTATTTATTGGTGGTGTACAGCCAGATCGTTTCCGTAAAGACTGTGAGCATGAATGGTGCATAGAGAATTTTCTTGTTGAAGATATAGTAAAGATACGATTTCGTTATTGGTCAAACTGGGGGATGCTATGATCCAGAATCAATAGAGGAAGACCAATGGGCATTTGAAGTGTTCCCCAACGGCACGATTAAGTATTTTGCTTATCCAAGAGCAAGTAGACGAGTTCTTGATAAAGAAATAGTACATATTGAGAAGGATAGGGTTGCTGATTTTTATCAGAATGTAATATGGCTGTATCGCCCTTGGACGGAGATTATTGAATGCAAGGTGTGTGATGGCTGTAGCTATGAACTGACAATTACATACAAAGATAATAGAAAAAAGAAAATGCATGGAGATTTAGGCGGAGGAACTGTCGATAAAACAGTCACAGATTTTCTTTACACTATCCCAGAAATAAAAATAAAGCTAGAGAGGGAATACGATGATTAACCTTGGTACATTACAGGAAATAATAGATATAAGAGAAGTATGGCCACACGAGGCGCATGACTTTACTCCTTGGTTGACAAAAAATATATCTATTCTAGGTGATGAAGTAGGTATTGACATTACTATAGAAGAAACAGAATCATCAGTTGGTGATTTTAATGTAGATATATTTGCCATAGATGCAGACACAGGTAAGAAGATTATTATTGAGAATCAGCTTGAAGAAACTGACCATGACCATTTAGGTAAGTTAATTACTTATGCATCCGGGAAGTCTGCTGATTTGGTAATTTGGCTTGTAAGAAAAGCAAGACCAGAACATCGTGCTGCAATTGAGTGGCTCAATAATCATACGGACGAAGGTGTTGGATTTATTCTCTGCGAGATTAAGGTGTTTAGAATTGGAAATTCTGAACCAGCACCAAAGTTTGAGATTATTGAGCAACCTAACAATTGGGTTAAGGAAATGAAAAAGCCTTCCAGATCCATTGAGAGAACTGTTCTTCCGAAGATAAAAGATATGCTTGAGTGGAGCGTTGTAAAAGCTGGTGATGTTCTTATTGCAAAAGGAACCGACGAAGAAGCGACTCTTCTTGAAAATGGTCATGTTTCCATCAATGATGAAGAGATGTCCATGCAGGATTGGCTTAAAAGAATTACAGGTTGGAAGTCTGTAGAAACATATAAGTTTGCGATTCATAAGGAATCTGGTAAGAGTTTGTCTCAAATTCGTAAGGAATATATGGACGAACAGGAATAATACTGATGTTAGCAGGGAGAATATAAAATGTTATTTCGCATAGAAGATAGTGAAAATGAAGATGGAGTACACAGAGAGTATAGCATATTACCACAGGATTTACCTACAATGCCTATGTCTGAAATTGAAGTATATATAGCAGATGAGATAAGAAAAGAAGTAAATGGAGCAAATAATAGGCGCTTACTAAGTTATTCCAAATCATTGGGAATTTGCCTTCTGAAGTATAATAAATATGCTGATAATGAAATACATTTAAATGGTGAATCCGTTTTTGATTATATAACATACTATGAATGCAAATTGCAAAAAGCAGAGTTTGAAGTATATAGTCTTGATTATGCACTTATGGATTTGGAAATTGAAAATAAAAACAAAGAAGTAATATTAACAAATTTTGTGATTGATGTATCAGACAACAAGTTGTTAGATTCTTATTTATTAAAATTTACAGGAGTCGGTAGAAAGAGGTTAGCATCTCCTGAGAAAGATAAGGAAGTACTTTTGTTTCAGTCTCCACAAGATTTAGTTATTAAACAATATAGTGATTCGGTTTATTTGCTATATGCATTGGTGATAAAATATGGAATGAATGATTATATACATGATGTTTTAATTGATTATGTTTCCAAGTTGGAAGATTTTAGATTTGAATTTTGTGAATCAGATGAACGTGCAGCAATGATACATATAATCGATTACTTATATAAAAACCAAAAGTTGGAACGGAAAAGGAGAGTTGCAGTGATTATGGATAGTTTTAATAACGGTGATATATCTGGATATTATGATCCTATAACACAATTCCATGATATACAAAACCAATGGTTCGAAGAAGCTTTTGCGTTGAGTGATTATAATGATAATGTTATTTCTGATGGAATATGGAACTGTTATAATAGAAACAGGAGAGATTAATTACGCAGAAAACCGCTAAAAAGTTGGAGTTAATAAAATGGTAGATACTTGCAAATCAAGTTCTTTTGAACAACAGAATGCAGAAACTTATGTTGCAGCAATTGTTGAAGGATGGTTAGGCTGTCAAATGGAGTGAAATGCAAAAGTGGTACTTTATTCTGGAATACATATTGAGCCGGATTTATATTCAGAAGATGAAAGAATTATATGTGAGATTTTTGCACATATAGGTGTTTTGAAGGTTGGTCACCAGCATAAGATAACGTAGGATATTTTGAAAATGCTATTATTGGAGAAAACTAAAGGTTTTCAATATAGAAAAATTATTGTTGTTGCAGATGATAAAGTAGAAAAGTACTTACATGGAAAATCATTTATTGCAGAAAGCGTTCGGCAGTTTGGAATAGAAGTAAAGAAGATTAATCTTTCTGACGAGATTCGAATGAGTGTTTCGAATGCCCAGGTTAGACAGATTATGATAAATTCGAATTAAAAGTTTAGGAGGTACAGTTATGGCATATCAGACAGCTCTAACTATAGAGAGTGTTATAAAAGATATTGATGCAAAGAAATATTTGTTACCATCGATTCAGAGAGAATTTGTATGGAGTACAAAGCAGATAGAGAAACTTTTTGACAGCCTTATGATGGACTATCCCATCAATGCATTTCTTTTTTGGAAAGTACCAAAGGAGAAAGCAAAGGAATTTAGTTTTTATGAATTTCTGAGAGATTATCATCAGAGAACAGGTAGACACAATCCAAAGGCAAATATAAGCGGTTCAGATGATATTATTGCAATTCTGGATGGACAGCAAAGAATGACTTCTCTTTATATTGGATTGAAGGGATCATATGCATATAAACTTTCATATAAGAGGTGGGATAACCCACAGGCATATCCACCAAGAAAACTATACTTAAATGTTTTAGCAGAATCGGAAGATAACGACTTGACATATGATTTCAGTTTTTTAACTGATACTGAAGTTAAAAATATGAATAAAGAAAAGGATTCAAATGGAAATGCTAAATATTTTTGGTATAAAGTAGGGGAAATTCTTGATGTTCAAGAAGAATATGAAGTAAATGAGATTCTGATAAAAAATGGACTGAATGCCCATCCTAATTTCATTTTTGCAAATAAAGCCTTATTTAAACTCTATGGAGTAATCAAGAAGAATCAAACAATCAGTTATTATTTGGAAGAAAGCACAGAACTCGATAAGGTTTTGAATATTTTTATTCGAGTAAATAGTGGTGGTACTACATTAAGTTATTCTGATTTGTTACTTTCATTTGCAACTGCACAATGGCAGCAGAGGGACGCACGTGAAGAACTAAATAAATTCATGGATGAAGTTAATATGATTGGACGTGGATTTAATGTAGGAAAGGATATCATTCTGAAAGCTTGTCTTGTTTTAAGCGGATTTTCAGATATTTCATTCAAGGTCGATAATTTCAATCGTTCTAATATGCTGGTCATTGAGCAGAATTGGGATGAACTTACAAATGCATTCAGAATGGCGGTAGAACTGATATCTTCATTTGGATATAGTAGAGAGAATATTACATCAAATAACTTGATTATTCCGATTGCCTACTACATTAAATCAATTGATAGTCCGGCAAACTTTGTGACATCAAGTGTCTATGCGGAGGATAGAAGACTTGTCAAGAAATGGTTTATTGCTTCATTACTTAATAGAGTCTTTAGTTTTATGCCTGACGGATTATTAAAACCTGTGAGAACCATTATTGATAATAATCCTGGTAAGTTTCCATATGAGAAAATTGCCGATTACTTCCGTGGAACTAACAGAGATATTTTGTTTACTGATGATAGTATTGATAACTTGTTATGGACAAAGTATGGTACAGGCGATTTACTGATTGTGTTATCTGTTTTATATCCTTGGGCAGATTTAAAGAACAACTTCCATATCGACCATATCTATCCAAAGAGCAAGTTTACAACGAAGAAACTTGCCAAGAAAGGTATTCCAGAAGATAAGATTTCATATTACATTGAGAATGTTAATTATCTTGGAAATCTTCAGTTGTTGGAGGCCACTCCTAATGAGGAGAAGAATAACAAAGACTTTGACGAGTGGTTGAAAGAGGCATTCCCAAATCCAGATCAGCTTAAGGTATATAAAGAGAAACATTTTATTCCAGATGTTGATTTATCATTTGGTAATTTCGAGGAGTTTTTGGGTGCGAGAGAAGAATTGATTGTTGAAGCATTAAAGAAGGAATTGATGTAGGGGGAATAGAAATGGAATATACACCGATGGAAAAATCTGTTCTATCCTTATTTGATAGAACAGATTTTAAGAATATTTCCAAAAATGAATTGATTGGATATGCATCAAAATTAAATGAATTAAGACCAGAAGTTGCAAAAGAAGTAATTGCTCAGTTCCCAGAACTTGCAAAATTAATTCAATCGACAGCTATCGAATACAAAGGTATGCTAGAAACAATCATTGCAAGTGATGATGAAAGCATTAAGCAAGTATATGGAATTCTGGATAAGGAATTAGATTCGGCAGCTGAAAGTAGAAAAGAATATTCGCAATTAGCAAGTCAAGTTTTGGATGACTTAAGTAAAGGGTTATCTAACCCCAATCTTTCAGAAGAAGAAAAGAGTAAAATAAGAACGCAGGAAATTGAAGTGTTAAAGATGGTTGGTGAGAAGGACACAGAGATTAGAGAGCAGGAAAAGGAAATTGTTAATACTGCGGATAAGAAGGATTCTGAAAAAAGAGCATTTAATTGGAAAACAATCGGTATAGCAAGTATGTTTGCTGTTACCGTAGTTGGAATTGGAGCGGCTGCTCTTGGTGGCAATTTTAATGTTAAATTACCAAAGAAATCTTGAGGAAAAGGGTGTTCAAATGAACCCCTAAAATTGTGTTAGTAAAACACCGTGATTTCTACTACGATTTTACTACTACACACGGCTGTGAAATGCTAATCCTTGCAAAGATATGCCGATTGTGTAGTTTACACTTAAAAATAATGAATGCCTGGAAAAACCGATAAAACCTTGCAAAACTCGGCATTTTAGGATAGGAGATTTTTATGATACGCGTACTTTTCATCTGCCACGGCAGAATCCGTACTTTTGTCTGAAATGGCTTAAAATCAAGGCTTTTGGGGAATGAGAATGGTATTTGTACCCCCCCCATTGTCCCCCTATTTTGCGCGAGTGTACCGCGACAACCTAAAATCAAAGCTTTCGGGTTGGAATTTGTTAACCGGACTGTCCTCGATAAAAATGAATATGATTTGTGGTGAAAGAAGTTCCTGCGGGGAGCAGATGGACCGATTTTGAAAAACTCTGTATCAATTTTCTTTACAGATAAACTTTGTTCATAGATTTATGGTATAATCAGTTTAAGCGCTTGAATAAAGGAGATTATCCGGGAAGAAAATGAGAAGGCGCAGACGAAATGATTCTGTAATTCCGTCACTTCATGGGAGATAAATGTTATAGTGAATTTATAGTGAATAGAGAAACGCGATAGCGTAGTAAGCAATAATTTCAGATAATCCAGGTTTGATCAGAGAGGAGAAGAATATGAACAACTATTGTATGATCCAGAACTCCAAAACGTTTGCATTTTCCGCAGAGAATCCAACCGGTGTACGCGCAGGTGGTTCCCAGGGCGGTGACTG